>JAKALH010000124.1 GCA_021813225.1 Chloroflexota bacterium | reverse complement strand
GTTGTCGGACCTATTGGCGCCGGGCATGTTGTCCGACCTATGGGCGCCGGACGTGCTGTCCGTCTCATTGGCGCCGGACATGTTGTCCGTCCCATGGTCGCCGGACGTGCTGTCCGTATCATTGGCGCCGGACGTGCTGTCCGCTCCATTGGCATAGAAGTAGTTTGCCACTGGCGCGTAAGGCTGGTTATTGTTCACAGGGTCGCGCTTGACGATAACAGGGATGGAGTCGAAACCCGCCCAGCCATCATAGGTGGCGGCGTTGGGCCGGTTCTGCGAATCCACACATACCCCCGTGCCCGGCGTGACGTCATGGAAGGTGAACCATGAGCGGTAGCGCGATGTCGTCGATTCGCATGCGCCGACGGTGCTGTAGTGGTGATAGCGGTCAAAGAACGGGCTGTCCGACGACAGGTGATTGAAGACACCGTCCAGCACAATCTTGATGCCGCGCGCACGCGCATCCTTGACGAGCTTCTTGAAGTACCCGTTGCTGCCGAAGTAACGGCTTACCGACAGGTAATTGCGCGTGTCGTAGCCGTGATTCGACGCCGAATCGAAGATCGGGTTGAAGTAGATGATCGTGACGCCCAGGCTCTTGAGGTAATCGAGCTTGCCGTCCACGCCCTTCAGGTCGCCGCCGTAGTAGTCGCGTCCTTTGGGGCTTTCAGTGCAGGGGACAGCCGGGTTGACGTAGTCGCGGCAATAGCCTTCCGGCAGGGCGGTCCACGACTTATTGATGATCTGCGCATCCGCAGCGGCCTTGAGCTGCTGCGGGGTGGCATTGGGCGGGGCGGGATAGTCGTAGCGCGGGTCGGTGGGCTTCGGGTCGTTTTCGGTGCTGCCGTTGCGGAACCGGTCCGGGAAAATCTGGTACATCACGCCGTTCTGCATCCACGGGATGACGGGGAATGTGGATGAGACCACGTTCAGGCGGAAGCCGTTGTCCACTTCGGTCGGTGTGGCCTGGCCCAGCCCGCCGTAGCGCGGTGCGTTGTCCGAATAGTAGGCTGTGGCCGTCCCATCGGTGACGATGAAGCGGTAATAGACGGTGCCCAATGCGGTCGGCGTATAGGTGTACTGCCAGTAGTCGCAGGTCGAACCCGAAGCTGTCAGCGCCGGGTCGAAGCAGTCGACATTGCTGGCCGTCATTTTCATCGCTTCGCGGTCTTCATGGCCGACGGCGGTGTCATACAGGCGAATGGTGACCCCGGTCACGTCGTTGTGGTAGGTGCGCAGGCGCAGCATCACGGGCGTGCCCGGGTTGACGGCGCCCGACGGCACGCGATACAGGCTGTTGCGTGAATCGTGCGCCAGGCCGTCGTATTCGACGTTGTTGTCATGGCCGTGACCCGCGCTGATAGACAGGATGTGCGTCGTCGAGTCGTAGCGAAAGGTCACCTTGGCATGGTCAAACGGGACGTTGAAGGGGATGTTCGCGCCGTTCTGGATGCCGCCCTGGCCGTAGTTCACGTCCCAGCTTTCATTGAGGGCGACCTTGCCTTCGTAGTTGCCGGCGAGCAGCGCGGTGGTTGCGAAGGTATAGATGCCGTCGCCGTCGGGGTCCTGCAGCCATGAGCGCAGACAGCCCGGGTCCCAATCCCCGGAGCAGCCGAGCGCGTGCTGGAAATTGCCGGGCGAGACAGCGATCGCGGAGTTGCGGTTGTCAGTGACCCAGTGTGATTTGTGATCGTAATAGAACTTGACAGCCGTTGGCGCGGCCAGGTTGAGCGCGATGTTGGCCCCGCCCTGCGTCGCATGCAGCCCGTAGTTCTCGGCCCAACTGCCGTTCAGCGCAACCTTGTATTCCCAGTTGCCCGCGGGCAGATTGAACACAGCCTGCCAGACGTCGTCGTTGGCATCGTAGGTCAGGTGCGTTGCCGCACAAGACGGGTCCCAGTCGCCGGCGCAACCCAGTGCCGATTGCAGGCTGCCGACCAGGGTCACGCTGGTGGGGTCAGGGCTTGCCAGCGCCACCCCGCTGCGCGGCGCTGCCCCCAGACTGGAGAGCAGTACGACAAGTGTGAAGGCGTAGAACGCTTTCGCTATACGATCACGGTGTATCTTCCCAAGCGTTTTGATCATCATATGCCTCCTGTGCGTCGTCCGGTATACGTCCGCGCTGCTGGAATTGTGTCGATGCCTTATCGGCATGTTGCGGCGGCGCGCTCGAATGCAATGGGATGTAAGTGTAATGAAACGCAGTGTGCGTAAAGCGCCAGGCTCACGCGCGCCTCACCGCTCATAGTGTTAGTGTATGGCGAAATGGGGGAGTGTCAAGGCGCGATGCAGTCCAGCAGGCGCTGACAGCAGGCCGCTCCAGGTTCAGCGGGAAGCCGGCCCCGCCATCTATAATCGAAGCGTTCAGCGGGTGTAATAGTCGCAACAAGGAGTAACGGCATGAGTATCAAGCAGGAGCCGCAGGAACAGACCGGCGTTGGCGCCGACAGCCGCCGCATCGAACATCACGCCTACAGCCTCTCCGAGGTGCATCGCTCGGTCGAGGTGCCGCACGGCGGCTCTTTCCTGCGCATGTTCCTGGCCTTCGCCGGCCCCGGCCTGCTGATTGCAGTCGGTTATATGGACCCCGGCAACTGGGCCACCGACCTCGCCGGCGGCGCGCAGTTCGGCTACACCCTGCTGGTGGTCGTGATGATATCCAACATCATGGCGATTGTGCTGCAGTCGCTGGCGCTCAAGCTGGGCGTCGTCACCGGGCGCGACCTGGCGCAGGCCTGTCGCGACCATTACCCCAAACCCGTCGCGACGGCGCTGTGGGTGCTGGCCGAGGTCGCCATCGCGGCCACCGACCTGGCGGAAGTCGTCGGCTCGGCGGTGGCGATCCAACTGCTGTTCGGGCTGCCACTCATCGCCGGCGTGCTCATCACCGCCCTCGACATCATCATCATCCTGTTCCTCAACTCGCGCGGCTTCCGCTATATCGAGGCCATCGTCGGCGGGTTGATCGGCGTCATCACCGTCAGCTTCATCGCCGAGCTGTTCTTCGCCCGCCCGGACTGGGGCGGCGTGGCGCTGGGCTTTCTGCCCAACCCGCAGATCGTGACGAACCCCGGCATGCTGTACATCGCCATCGGCATCCTGGGCGCCACGGTGATGCCGCACAACCTGTATCTGCATTCGTCCATCATCCAGACGCGCAAGTTCGACCTGACGCCGGACGGCAAGCGCGAAGCCATCCGCTTCGGCACGCTGGATTCCACCGCGTCGCTGATGGGCGCGCTGTTCATCAACGCCGCGATCCTGATTCTGGCCGCCGCGACCTTCCACACCAGCGGGCATCAGAACGTGGCCGAGATTCAGGACGCCTACAAACTGCTTGCACCGCTGCTGGGCACCGGGCTGGCCAGCCTGCTGTTCGCCATCGCGCTGCTGGCCTCGGGGCAGAACTCCACGCTCACCGGCACGCTGTCCGGCCAGATTGTGATGGAAGGCTTTTTGAACATCCACATCAAGCCGTGGCTGCGCCGCCTGATCACGCGCGCGCTGGCAATTGTGCCGGCCATCATCGTCATCTGGATATACGGCGAAGGCAGCGCCACGTCGCTGCTGGTGCTGTCGCAGGTGGTGCTGTCGCTGCAACTGTCCTTCGCCGTCGTCCCGCTGGTGATGTTCACCAGCAGCAAAAAGATGATGGGCGAATTTGCGAACCCGCCCGCGCTGAAAGCGGCAGCCTGGGCGATTGCCGTCACGATCGCCGCGCTGAATATCTATCTGCTGCTGAGCACCCTGTTCCCTTTGTAGCGGGGAGCGGATCGATGCGATGCCGTGAGAGTTGCCGCGGAATGTAAGCGTTTATAGGAGGTTAAACGTGTTCAAGCGAATCCTGGTGCCGCTGGATGGTTCCGGCCTGGCGGAGGCCGTGCTGCCCATGACCGGCTATCTGGCCGAACGTTTCCAATCCACCGTCATCCTCTTTCACGTCGTCGAGAAAGCGCCCCCCGGCGTGGTGCACGGCGAACATCACCTGCAGCGGTTCGCCGAAGCGCGCGAGTACCTGACCCGTGTGGCGGAGCGGCTGGCCGCGCCCGGCGTGACTATCACGCAGCATATTCACGAGACGCAGGAGGCCGGCGTGGCGCAGACCATTCGCGACCACGCCGACGAACTGGGCGCCGACCTGATCGTATTGTGCGCGCATGGCCGCGGCGGCCTGCGCGACGTGCTGTTCGGCAGCATCGCGCAGCAGGTCATCCAGCAGCGCACGGTGCCGGTGCTGTTCGTGCGGCCCGGGCCGGGCAAGACCGCTTCCCCGCAGGTCAGGCGCATCCTGATACCGCTGGATGGCCTGAAGGCGCACGAGATCGCCATCCCGGTGGCGCAGGCGCTGGCATCTCAGTGCGGCGCAACCCTGTACCTGCTGTCAGTCGTCCCCACGACGGAGACGCTCTCAATCAAGGATGCCGTGGCAGGGCGCGCGTCGCCGCGTACGACCATGCTGGCGCTGGACTCGTCGGCGCGTCAGGCCGCGGACTATCTGCAACATATCTGCGACGGACTGACGGCGAACCAGCAGCGCGCGACAGGCGCGGTGTTGCGCGGCGACGCAGCCGCGCGCGTGCAGGAGACGGTGGCAGCCGAGAACATCGACCTGATCGTGATGGCGACGCACGGACGCAGCGCCATCGACGCGCGCTGGGAGGGCAGCCTGACGCCGCGCGTTCTGCCGGTGACGACTGTGCCGGTCATCCTGGTGCGCAGCTCGCCCGGCGACGATGCGGCAGCGAGGCAGGAGGAAGGAGAGCGGAGGTGATGCTATTGGCGAAGCCCGCGCCATGCAGCAGCGCCCGTAAATCAGCCCCGGAATAAGGGGGGAATTCCGCATTGCCCTCATCGTCGCTAGCGGCCTTCGGCAGCAGCGTGAGCAGCACCAGCCCGCCTGGCTTCAGGACGCGCCGCACCTCAGACAGCACCGCGGCCGGCTGTGCCCAGAAATACACCGAGTGGATAAGGCCAATCTCCAGGATGTGGTCATCGAATTTTGCCTCCAGCAGCGCCACCGCCCAGTCGTTCTCCGGCGCGTGCTGCTGCACCATCTTCCCGCCGATGTAGCGGCCCACCAGGCCTGCGGGGCGCCGATACTGACCGTCGATAAACCGTGCGAGAAAGCCGGGCCACATGCGGACAATTCTATCCAATGTGGTCGAAAAACGCGCTCACCTATTGACAAATCCTAGTCCGCTGCCTATAATGACCATATCACGATATATCGTGATAAATCAATAAACACAAAACGAGATGCACCAAGTATGAGGAAAAATGAAAACAGACGAAATTCCAAATGGCGATGAGGTATTCGAACGCGGGCGTGGACATGGTCGCCATGCCGGGCACGGGCAGCATATGGGCCCGCCGGATTGGCGGGAGCACGGTGGCCGCGGCTTCTTCGGCATGGGCATGGGTATAGGGAGCTTCTTCGGCGGCATGCGCGGTCGAGCACGCCGCGGCGAGATGCGCTACCTGCTGCTCGACGTGCTGCGCGACGGCCCCAAGCACGGCTACGAAATCGTCAAGACGATTGAGGAGCGCACCGGCGGGCGCTACGTGCCCAGCCCCGGCTCGGTCTACCCCACCATGCAGTACCTGGCCGATCAAGGTCTGGTCAAAGTTGACCAGGACGCCGAGCGGCGCGTGTACGAACTGACCGATAAGGGCAGGGTCGAACTGGACGCGCACGCTGCCGAGGTGAAGGGCTTCTGGGAGCGCTTCACGGCCAGCCAGGTCGCCGAGTCCAGCCGTCACGAGGTCGCGTTTCTGATGGAAGACCTCGACAACCTGTCGCGCACCATCTGGGGCGGGCTGCGCGAGGCCATCGAGAAGGGCGACCAGGAGAAAATCCGCTCGATTCGTAAAGCGGTGGAGAATAGCCAAAACGAAATCCGAGGGATTATCAGTGGAAATCAATGAGGCGATTGCCACGCGACGAAGCATCAAGAAGTTTAAACCCGAGCCGGTGCCAGCCGACGCGCTGGACCGCGCGCTTTCAGCCGGGCTGTGGGCGCCAAATCATCACCTGACGCAGCCGTGGCGCTTCACGGTGCTGGGGCCGCAGTCACACCATGCGCTGGCCGCCGCGAATGCCGACATCCAATTGGAGACGGCAGGCGGCGACGCCGCGTCGCGCGCATCTGCGGAAAGCAGGTTTCTGTCGAAGCCGCGCATCGTCGTGGTGACTTACCGGCTCGCAGCGGATGCCGAAGGCCGTCGCGAAGATTTCGCGGCGACCTGCTGCGCGATTCAGAATATCCAACTGGCAGCGTGGGGCATGGGGTTGGGCATGCAGTGGAGTTCGAACAACATGACCCGCCACCCGCGCACATATAAGCTGCTGGGCATCGACCCGGCAGCCGAGGAAATCGCGGCTTTCCTGTACTTCGGCTACCCTGCCGAGATACCCGCGCCGCGCCCTCGCAAGGGACTGGACGAGGTGCGGCGCAGCCTGCCATAGGCATGGAAGCAGGCAGACCGGACAGGTCTGGAAGACCTGTCCGGTCTGGTTCTAAGCAATGGACGACATACTGCGCCAATAGTCCCATGTCATAACGGCGCTTTACTGCCAACCTGTAATGGCGCCTAATGGCGATGGAGGATGTGATGGGTATTGGCAATCTGAATCAACTGGCGAATGGTTTGAGCAGCACGGATGCGATGCCGGTGCTGTTCGTCGGGCACGGCAGCCCGATGAACGCCATCGAAGACAATGAGTTCTCGCGCGGCTGGCATGCGATGGGGCAGACGCTGCCGCGGCCAAACGCCATCCTGTGCATCTCCGCGCACTGGGAGACGCGCGGCACCCAGGTCACCGCGATGGAGAAGCCGCCCACCATTCACGACTTCGGCGGGTTCCCGCGCCAGTTGTTCGAGGCGCAATATCCCGCGCCGGGCAGCCCGCGGCTGGCGCAGGAAACCCGCGATACCGTGAAGAGCGCGCCGGTGGCCTTTGACGATGGGTGGGGGCTGGACCATGGCTGCTGGAGCGTATTGAAGCAGATGTACCCCGCTGCCGATGTGCCGGTGGTGCAGCTGAGCCTGGACTACACCCAGCCGGCCCAGTACCACTATGACCTGGCGAAGGAACTTGCGCCGCTGCGCCGCAAGGGGGTGCTGATCCTGGGCAGCGGGAATATGGTGCACAATCTGCGCCTCGTCCGGCTGGTGAGCGGCTCCGTCGAGGACTTCAACCGGCCATATGGATTCGACTGGGCGCTGGAAGCCAACGAGCTGTTCAAGAAACTGATCAACGAGGACCGTCACCGCGAACTGGCGAATTACAAGTCGCTGGGCAGCGCGGTTCAGTTGGCCGTGCCCACACCGGAACACTACCTGCCGATGCTGTACGCGCTGGGCCTCAAAGAGGAGCGCGACAGCATCACGTACTTCAACGACAAACCGCTGGCCGGCTCGCTGACGATGACATCGCTGAAGATCGACCGCGCGGCGATATAAGAATTAACCACGGATGTCACGGATCGAAAGATACATCCGTGCCATCCGTGGTTAACCTCTGCAATCTCTAATCTCTAATCTCCAATCTCTGAGTAACTAACACTTTGACAAAACTGCCCATGAGACTGCGACAACCTGGAGGTATCCAAACCAACCCAGAAGGAGCTAATCTCATGAGCAGTAACGAAGG
>JAKALH010000123.1 GCA_021813225.1 Chloroflexota bacterium | reverse complement strand
GTCGTTTTCGCCTACCCGCAAAATTTGCAGGGGGTATACCGCTAATGGGCCGCACCCCGAAACCGACCGCACTCAAAAAGCTGCAGGGCAATCCTGGCAAGCGACCGCTCAACAACGCCGAGCCAGCGCCGCGCGTGGAGATTCCGAGCTGTCCGCGCCATATAACGGGCCTGGCGCGGCGCGAGTGGCGCCGCCTGACGCATGAGTTGTACACCCTGGGGCTGCTGACCATGGTCGACCGCGCGGCGCTGGCGGCCTATTGCGCAGCCTATGGGCGCTGGGCGGAGGCGGAGAAGCAGATCACCAAGGGCGGCATGACGATAACCACGCCTAACGGGTTCGAGGTGCAGTCGCCCTATATCGGGATCATCAACAGATCGGTCGAGCAGATGGGCAAGTTCGCCGCGCAATTTGGCATGACGCCGGCGAGCCGCAGCCACATCAAGGTTGATAACAAGCCGGAGGAAGACCCTTTCGAGGCGTTCGTGAGACAGCAGTTGGGCGATAAGAAATGAAGGCATATATGGGCTATGTGCAGGATGTGCTCGAGGGCAGGCAAGTCACCTGCCGCTGGGTGCGTCTCGCATGCGAGCGCCATATGCGCGATCTGCAGGACGGTGAAGAGCGAGGCCTGCGCTTCGACGAAATCGCCGCCGGCTTTGCCATCAGCTTCTTCCAGTTTCTGAAGCACTCGAAGGGCGAGTGGGTCGGGCGCACCGTCGAGCTGGAACCATGGCAACAATTTATCCTGGCGATGCTGTTTGGGTGGAAGCGCGCCGATGGCACGCGACGCTTCCGCACATCCTATACCGAAGTTGCGCGGAAGAACGGGAAAAGCACAACTGGCGCCGGCGTCGGGCTATACCTGTTCATGGCGGACGGCGAAGGCGGCGCCGAGGTTTATACCGCGGCGACGAAGCGCGACCAGGCACGCATCACCCACGCCGAAGCGACGCGCATGGTCAAGGCTTCGCCGTCATTGCGCAAGCGGGCGCGCGTCTATAAGGACAACATCAACATCCCCGACACTGCCTGCAAATTCGAGCCACTAGGCGCAGATGCGGACACGATGGACGGCCTGAACGTGCATGGGGCAATTATCGACGAGGTTCACGCCCATAAGACGCGCGATGTATGGGACAAGCTGGAAACAGCCACCAGCGCGCGCCGGCAGCCGCTTCTATTTGCTATCACCACTGCAGGATTCAACCGACAGAGCCTGTGCTTCCAGTTGCACGAATACACCCAGAAGATTCTAGAAGGCATCCTGCAGGACGATTCATTCTTCGGCATCATCTATACCCTCGATGATGGGGACGATTGGGAAGACGAGAGCAACTGGATCAAAGCTAACCCCAATCTCGGCGTGTCGAAGAAGCTGGATGATATGCGCGAGAAGGCGACCAAGGCCAAGGCGATGCCGGCGGCGCTGAATGCTTTCCTGCGACTGGAACTTAACATCTGGACGCAAAGCGAAACCAAATGGATCAGCGTTGAGCATTGGGCCGCCTGCGGTCAAGCCGTCGATGCTGCAGGGTTGCGCGGGCGCACGTGCTATGGCGGCCTCGATCTTTCCAGCAACACCGATATTACAGCGCATGTGCTGGTGTTCCCGCCACAGGGCAAAGACGACGATGTTGCGGTGCTGTGCCGCTTCTGGATACCCGAGGAATCGATGACCGAGCGATCGAAACGCGATCGTGTTCCGTATGATGCCTGGGTGCGCCAAGGGTATATCACTGCGACGCCCGGCAATGTCATCGATTATGACTTTGTGCTGGCGCAGATTGACGAGGACGCGCAAGCCTACGATATAGATGAGGAAGCCTTCGACCGCTGGGGATCGACCAAGATCGTCCAGGAGATCGAGCGTAAGGGATTGACATGTGTTCAGTTCGGGCAGGGCTTCGCATCGATGTCGGCGCCGATGAAAGAGCTGGAGAAACTCATCCTGAGTCATAAGCTGGCGCATGGCAATAACCCGGTGCTGACGTGGATGGCGAACAACCTCGTGACAGATGAGGACGCCGCCGGCAATATCAAACCCAGCAAAGAACATTCCATCGAGAAGATCGACGGCATGGTGGCGCTGGTTATGGCCCTGGCTCGGGCGATGGTCCACGAGGACGACCAGGGATCAGTATATGACACCAGGGGGGTGAGGACTATATGACCAGAAATTTGAGGGTTGTCATGATCAGTTCAGAACTGATCGAGACGGTACTTACAACTGGATTCCAGGCGCCTGCCCATAAAGGGCAGATTGAACGCATTACCGAAGGTCTCCCAGAAGGAGCGAAGCTGGTTGGAGCTGAATTCGACCCATTCAAAAATCTGGTTCGGCTTCTTTTTGAGCACGAATCATTCGATCCAGCACCGGATGGTCAGCCTATACCTTATCTCAATCCAGTAGCCAGTCGAATTGTGGAGGAAGGGTGAGCCGCTGGGATATTCTGACCCTCGTTGGTGTGGCACTGGTGGCCATCGGAGCCGGGATGATCTACCCGCCGGCTGGTGTAATCGTCTTCGGCGCCGGTGTGACGGCATTTGGCGTCATCGGTGCTATTGCCGACGGGCGCAGCGCAGGCGATAAAAATGCGCCGATGCGGAGCGGCAAGCCATGAGCGGGATCCTGACGCGAGTGCTCCAGCCACAGGCAGCTGCGCCAATCGAGAAGCGGGCCGTCGAGGGTGCGCTGATTGAGGCGATCCTGTCGAGCGCGGCATATCGCAGCACCGCCGGCGTTGCGGTTACACCGGACAGCGCGTTGACATATAGCGCGGTTTATGCCTGCATCCGCGTGCTGGCTGAGACGCTGGGATCGCTGCCTTCCATCCTGTACCGACGATTGCCGGGCGGTGGCAAGGAACGCGCCGTAGATCATTACCTGTATCCCCTCTTGCATGATGCGCCAAACGATGAGATGACATCGAACGACTGGCGCGAGACACAGATGGTGAATGCCTGTCTGTGGGGCAATTGCTACTCGCAGGTATTACCCACGAACGGTGGCAAGATTTCCGGACTATGGCCGATGCTCAGCCGGTATATGACCATTGACCGCGCGCAACCAACCGGCAAACTGATTTACAAGACGACAGAACCGGACGCGAAAATGCCGGTGATATCCGTCGATCAAATGTTACATGTACGCATGATGTCGCTCAATGGCATCCTGGGCATGTCGCCCATCTCGCTGGCGCGGCAGTCCATCGGCCTGGGGCTGGCAATGGAGAAATACGGCGCGGCGTTCTTCGGCAACGGCGCGAACCCCGGCCTGATCCTGGAGCACCCTGGAACGCTGTCTGACGAAGCTTACGTCCACCTGCAAGCATCAAATGCTGAGCGTCATGAAGGTCCGGAGAATGCGCACAAGACCATGATCCTCGAAGAGGGCATGAAGGTCGAAAAGATTGGCGTGCCGAACAATGACGCACAATTCCTTGAGAGCCGTAACTTCAATATCACGGACATTGCACGCTGGTACCGCGTCCCGCCGCATATGATCGCCGATCTGCAGCGTGCGACATTTTCCAACATCGAGCACCAAGGATTGGACTTTTTGATCTATACGATGCGGCCCTGGCTCACGCGCTTTGAGCAAGCCTACTGGCGTTTATTACCACCTTCACAGCGCAAGGATTACTACTCCGAGTTCCTGGTGGACTCGCTCTTGCGCGGTGACATCGTGACGCGTTACGACTCGTATACAAAAGGCATCAACTGGGGCTGGCTCAGTCCAAATGAAGTTCGAGCTATCGAGAACATGAACCCAATCCCCGGCGGCGATGCGCATTTGCAGCCGTTGAACATGGTTCCGATGGGCGCGCCGCCGCAATCTGCTGACAAAACCGCGCCGGCTAATAGCCAGGGCGCGAAAGGCGGCTTGGCGGGCGACGTTTCCGGGAGTATAGACCTGGGCAATGAAGCCGACGTAGCCGCCAACCGCGCGCTATATCCCGTTTACCGCGAGGCCATCGAGCGCATCTCGCGGCGGGCGGTGAATGACATCACAACTGCAGCGAAGAAGCACCTGCCCGGCAGCAACGAGGCGTTTACGGCATGGTGGCATAGCTTTGGCCAGGATCTTCACGATTACGCGCAGCGGTCGATCAAGCCGATTGCACGGGCGCACGCGGAGTTGACGCGACAGGCATACCGCGACCCGGACCCATGGATCAGCCGTTACCTGGGCGAGCTGCAGAGTTGGATGGTCGAGACGGTCACGACGGCGAAGGCCGGGACGATTGACCCGGTCGAGGCTGTCGAAGATCAACTTAAGCACGTGGATGGACAGAGGATCAGTGAGTGGGCGCGCGATATCGCGCTAACCATGGGAGGTAAGTGATATGCCAGCAATTAAAGTGATTCACACCGGGACGTCCGATAAGGCGTGGGACGGCCCGCAGGCAAAAACCAATCTCAAGGTCGGGGAAACTGAATCGTATTATCAGCATGCCTTTGCCTGGCAGGATCCGGATGCTGATCCGACCACCAAAGTCGCGTACAAGTTCATCCATCACGAGGTGAGCACGGATGGCAAGATCGGCGCGGCCAATATCAAGGGCTGTCAGTCGGCCTGCGGCGTGTTGAACGGCGGCATGGGGGGCGCCAATATCCCCGACGCAGACCGCAAAGGCGTCTGGGAACACCTGGCTGCGCATCTCAAGGATGCCGGCATCGACGCGCCGGAATTGCGGAGCATCCCGCATAAATACGAATTGCGCCAGGCGATGGATGCGTCCTCTCTTCAGACCCTGTCCGATGCGTGCCGCGCAGTCATCGATACCTGTGATGAGGCAATGGAACGCATCCAGACCTGTCCCAACAATTCGATAGATAACTATCTGCACGGAATGGCCGTCGAATATATCAAGAACTGCATCGTGTATGCGGCTATCGTCCTGCGGGATTGCGAGACCAACGATACGGCGGAACTGGCCGATGACTGCGAAGCTCTCAGCGATACCTGCGAACGGTGTGCGGATGTGTGCGGTTATGTCGGCGACGGCTGCGATGTGTGCGCGGATGATTGCTCTGTATGCGTAGATGCCTGCGCCGTCTGCAGCGCGACATGCGACGCGAATGTGGCGGAGCCGGATGCCAGCGAAACGGCAGCGATGCCCATGGCCATGCGCTCAGTACCGCCAGTCAAGGCCATTGACGCCAGATACGAGATACGCAACTTCAAGATCAACGAGCTGCGCGTAACCGACGCGAAGGACACCTCGCCGGCGCAACTGGATGGATATTCAAGCGTGTTCAACGTGCGCAGCGAGCCGCTGCTGACATCGGACGGCAAACAATTTCGCGAGGTGATTTTGCCGGGGGCATTCAAGAAAACGATTCAAGAGGCTGATATCCGCGCCTTGATCAACCATGATCCTAACCTGATAATCGGCCGGACAAAAAACCGCACCTTGATGCTCAGCGAGGATACACACGGACTGCGTATCAACTGTCAGGTTCCTGACACGTCCTACGGGCGCGACCTGATGGTCAGCGTCAAGCGCGGCGATATGGACCAGATGTCTTTCGCGTTTCAGGCGATCCGTGACAAATGGGTAGACGAGCGAACGGATACCGGCGAGCCGGAACTGGTGCGTTACGTCTCGGAATGCAGGCTGGCGGACGTCTCGCCAGTGACATATCCCGCCTACACCCAAACATCGGTTTACGCCCGGTCTCGTGCAGAGGCCGAGTTTAGACAGAATCAACGATCCGCGCCGGCCCAGGCGGGCCACCCGGATGAAACCGCGCAGGCAGTAGAGCTGGAGCTCGAGCGCATGCGCCGGGAGTTGGCAATCGCAGAGATCGAAATTTAAGCGAGGTAAATGAAATGAAAGTCAATGAATTGCGAACCCAACGCGCGGGATTGATCGAACAGGCCCGGGCGGCTTTCGCGGGCGCCGATGCAGCCAAACGCGCGCCGACCGATGAAGAGCGCGCGAAATACGACGAGTTCATGAAGCAGGCCGGACTGATG
Organism: Chloroflexota bacterium; assembly: GCA_021813225.1. Taxonomy (GTDB): domain Bacteria; phylum Chloroflexota; class Anaerolineae; order J036; family Brachytrichaceae; genus CAIXPS01. The sequence goes on along the minus strand of JAKALH010000123.1, from coordinate 1,668 downwards.
AAGGCGGACATCCTGCGACTCGAGGCGCTTGAAACCGAAGAGCGCGAATTGGCGCAGACAAACGCCGAGCCGAACAAGCCCAATCCGAAGATTGAGGCTCCAAACCTCAATCTCAAGACGAAGCTGGGCGACAGCGAGATCCGGGCTGCCGCACACTACATCCGCACCGGCGACGGCAGCGGGCTCAAGCGCGATACGTCGTTTGGCGTTGAACAGCGCGCATCGAACAACACCGACATGAACATCACCACGCCGGCGGACGGCGGGTACGCTGTGCCTGTCGGCCATTACCAGGGCATCATCGCCAAGCGCGACGAGCTGATGATTCCCCAGCGCGTGGGTGTGATGAACATCCCCGGCATCGGCGCAACGGTCAACGTGCCTTACGACGATGGTACGGCTAATGAGTTTGTCAGCACAGCCGAAACCGTTGGTTTCGACCAGGACGCGCCGGTGCTCAACCAGGCCGCCATGACGCTGGTGCTGTACAGCAAGAAATGCACCTTCAGCTACCAGCTGCTCAATGATGAGGACTCGCGCCTGATGGAGTTCCTGAATGATTACGTGGGACGCGCGCTGGCCTTGACTCACAACGATCTGTTCATCACTGAGTGCCTTGCTAGCGGTACGGCGGTGGCGCTCGGCGCAGCCGCGGCGGTAACCGCAGGCGATCCGGAGACGTTGAGCTATGCGATCAAGCCCGAGTATCTGGACAACTGCGCGTTCATCATGGCGCGCGCGACCGAGGGCAAGATCCGCAAACTGACCGGCAACTTGTACCAATACCAGGCGACGCCGGCGAATGGCAGCGCGCCAAACCCGTCGCCCGCTCAAGGCGGCGGTGAACTGGTCGGTTTCCCGATCTTCAACTCGACGAAGGTGCCGGTAGTCGGCGCAGGGAACAAGTCCATGCTGTTCGGCAACTTCAGCCGCGTCGGTATGCGCGAGGCGCCAAGCCTGACCTTCCTGCGCGACCCGTATACCGGCGCCGGAAATGGGCAGGTGATCCTGTACTACTACCTGCAGACGGTCTATAAGGTGTTGACCGCTGAGGCAGTGCTGTACGGGAAGCACCCGACGGCATAGGAAACCGATATGGATTTAATGGTGTTTGTGCCGACGTGGTTGGTGGATGGCGTTGAGGCCATCCACCCGCAATGCGCCGAAATGCTGAAAGCGCAATGGTTCGACGGTACCGGCTCGTATCTCGTCGGCACAGACAACCCATACCCTATCGGGGACCATCGCAACGTGCTGCATCAGTACAGGAACGCGCAAAAGCAATTCCTGGCCGGAAAATGTGACGCGTTGCTTACGCTTGAGCATGACAACGTGCTGCCGGATACCAGCGCGATACAGCGCCTCATAGACACGGACGCCGACGTGGTGTACGGCGTATACGTCCTTCGGCACGGATTGCGATTGCTCAGCGCGTGGAAATATGACAACGACCGCAATGTGGGCATGAGTTTGAGCAACTATCCGCATGAACTGCAGCGGGCCCGCGATGCCGGAGCATGGCGCGTGAGCGGCATCGGGTTCGGCTGCACGCTGTTCCGCAGGCGGGCGCTCGAGAAGATCGAATTCAGGGACGGCGGAGACGGGAAGCAGTGGGCTCCGGACATTCCGTTCGCCGAAGATGCGTTGAAGGCGGGGTTTATCAGCAAG
>JAKALH010000122.1 GCA_021813225.1 Chloroflexota bacterium | reverse complement strand
TCGTGAATGCGGCCAAAGGCCGACATCTCCGCATCGTCTCCGCTGTTGCCAGTGGAGCCGCTCATGTCGATATTCGCGAAATCTGCGCTGTCGTGGCCGTTGTTTGACGGGTTCGGCGCATCCGCCCCATCCGACCCAAAACCACCAGGAATCTCACTCACGTATGGATTTCTCCGTGTTCGATATATACCGGTTCAGCATTCGACGATGCGAGCACCTTGACGCACGAGGTATGAACAATCGATTAATTATACGTCGAATAGAAGTTTTCTCTCGTTGGCGCCGGGCGGGAAAACATCGAAAACCGCCTCGTTTTCAGGGCTTTCCGTACAGGGTCACCGTGATGCCGCGCAGGGTCCCCCGCCAGACAACCGCCATGTTCTGGTCGAACCACGCGCGCACCAGAGCGCGCCTATCCCACATGGCAGCCTCAGATTCGATCAGCCATATGCGCGGCGAACGCGCCTCAAGCGGTTGCAGTGCTGCGGCCACATCAGCCACGCTGGCAGCGCCATTGGTGAACGGCGCTTCGACGATTCGCCCGCGAAAACCGGCAAGGGTGCGCAACCCATCTGCGGGCATCGGCCCAGATTCAAGTGATGGATTCATCACTTCCTGCGGCAGGTAGTACTCAAATCCGTATCGGGTATAGGGAATCTGAAACACGAACAGGTCGTCTGACTGCATCTGCGATGCCACGGCCTGTGCCGCACCGCGCAGATCAGGACGTATCGGGAACTCAAACTGCGCTGCTAGACCGATCAAAGATGCAAGACTGATGAGCACAGCCAGCATGCCGCCAGCGAGCGGCAGGCGAGGCATCAGGCACGACAGGCCATAGGCCGCCAGTATATAAAGCGCCGGTGCAGACCACAACACATAGCGAGGCTCAAAAACCGGGGCGCGCAGTGATATCAGGAAGATGATAAGTGCCGGAAGCAGCAGCCATGCCAGCATTCCCAGCACCGAACCCATTACTGATGCGGCACCCGCAGCCGCCTGGGCCGCATGCCCGTTGCGATGACCGGCTGACCGAGGTTTTGCGAACCAGAAACCAGCCACAACGGCGATGGACACTGCGCCGGTATAGCACAGGATAGCCAGCCACGTTACATTCGCAGGAATACCGGCTGGCATCTGATTACTCAATCCCACGGACCAGTTGTATACCAGGGTGTACAGCACCGCATCGAGCGAGTAGGCAATATGCCCGGTATTCATCCCGGCCAGCACAGTCGGGATCTGCCATATTGCCAGTGGGATATACGGAACCGTACAGATTGCCAGCGCAATGAGCGCCCCGCGCCAGTGATGGCGTGCGCGCGGCCACCAGGCTGCGAAAAGCACTGCGGCGACCGCCAGAAACAGGGGCGTCAGCAGATGAACGTAGTAACCGACGCTGACCGCGATCGTAAATACGATCCACCAGCCGTTAAAGGTTCGCAGCAGGCTGCTGCGAGACGACAGTTGTGCATCACCTTCGAGTGAGGCACGCCTGCCGCGCGGCCCGACATCGACAGCGCGGCGCAGCGAGTAAATCGCCAGCAGCAGTAAAGCCGGCTGGAAGGTGTACATCTTCCCTTCCCCGCTGTACCAGATCAGCACGGGGGCAATGGTGGCGAACCACATCGCCAGCAGTGCCGTCCGGCGGTCGAAGAGACGCCTGCTCAGCACATAGATCAGCGCAACCATGAGGGCGCCGCAGATCAACGAGAAGTAGCGCACCGCAAGGTCGTTGATGCCGGTCAGGCTCAACCAGGCGCGCATCGCGAAGAGATAGAGAGGGCCGTTGAATCCATTGCGTGTCAGGTTCTGCACCATCTCAGATAATGGCGCAAAGGCGTAGCGGATCGTATCCACTTCATCGCGCCAGAGACTTTCGCCGGTGATATTGACAGCGCGCAATATAAAACCTGCGAAGATGATCAACAGCGGCAAATAGAATTGCCGACTGGTTGCCGTTCCCGCCCGAAAGGGAATAACATCTGCAGTCGCGCCGTGCCTGCGGTGGCTGGTCATATCCATCGGTTCCCGTGCTGTTCAGGTATTGGATTGTATAATCTTCCTGCACCTGAAATGTGGTTGACCTTACGCCGTGAGGTGCATAGCAGATGATTGAGCAGACCCGATAACGCCCGATGGCAGATATTCTTCCACCCCATAGCGTCGAAGCCGAAGAGGCGGTACTTGGCTCACTGCTGATAGACCCGGCAGCCACGCCGCGCATCGCCACATTTCTTAACCCGGGCGATTTCTACATTGTCAAGAACGGCTGGATCTATCAGGCGGTGCTGGCACTCGGCGAAAAGGCCGACCTGCTGACAGTTTCCGCCGAACTCGCGCGTAATAACCTGCTTGAAGAAGTCGGCGGCGAGAGTTATCTGGCACAACTGACCGCCGGCGTTCCGACCGCGCTCAATATCGAAGCCTATGGTCATCTGGTCGAAGACTTCGCCTTACGCCGGCGTATGCTCGGCGCCGCCAGCGATGTAGCCAGGCTGGCCTATGACCAGACAGTCGCCATCGATCAGGTTATCGAGAAAAGTGAGGCGTCCATCTTTAGCGTTTCGGATCAGCGCAGCACCGGCCAGATGTCTGCGATACGCCGGGTCGTCGACGAGTTCTTTCAACGCATCGAATACCTGCACGAGCATAAAGATGAACCGCTTGGTATCCCGACCGGTTATCCCGATCTGGACAAACTCACCGGCGGACTGCAGAAGGGCGACCTGATTATCATCGCGGCACGTCCGGGAGTCGGAAAGACTTCGCTGATGAACAACATCGCTTATCATGCCGCGTTCAAGCATCGCCAGCGTGTCGCCATCTTCACGCTGGAAATGAGCAATGAACAACTGGTGCAGCGTTTTGTCGCCGCGGAGACCGGCATCGATTCGCAGCGCCTGCGCGTCGGCGACCTGCGCGACGACGAATGGGGTTCGCTGACGAAAGTCTGCATGCAGATGGCGGACCTGTATATCTTCCTCGACGATACGCCGTCGCTGACCCCGCTGGACCTGCGTGTCAAGTCGCGCCGCATCTACCAGGAATACGGCCTTGACCTGATCATCGTCGATTACCTGCAACTGATGCAGGGGGAAGGCAGCGGCCGCTCTGACAACCGTGTGCAGGAAATCTCCTATATCTCACGCGCTTTGAAAGGCATTGCGCGAGAGCTGAAGGTGCCGCTGATTGCGGGCAGCCAGTTATCGCGCCTGGTGGAGCAGCGCAGCGAGAAGCGCCCGATGCTGAGCGACCTGCGCGAATCCGGGAGTATCGAGCAGGATTCCGACATCGTGATGTTCATCTACCGCGACGAAGTTTACAATCCCGACACGGAATTCAAAAACATTGCGGAGATCAGCGTCGCCAAAAATCGCAACGGCCCAACTGGAAAAGCCAGCCTGTTCTTCGATAAGCACCTGACGTCGTTCAAAAACCTGGCCAGGGAAAAGATACAGCTCTGATATGCTCGACGACTATATCCAGCACACCATGGGGCAGGTCGATGACCTGGCCGAATTGAAAATCAGCCTGGCGGCGCTGAGTTGGCTGGAACAGAGACACGCCGAAGCGGCGTCCATTACGGCGCGCGAACTGGCCGCTTTACCAGCGCTGGAAGGGGCGCTGGGATTCGCCCCGCAGATAGCGCTGGAGAGCGGCCTGAAACGGGCCGTTGCGCGCGGGACGTTGCTGGTATGCGAGTCCGGGTCACTCGATGAGCCGCACTACTTCCTGAATAATCCGGCCGGCAGGCAGGCGATTGACGCTATCGAATCCGCCGATGCCCGTCGCGCCGCCAGTAACCGCCCGCCCGCCAGCGCCACGCAGCAGCTTGTGACACTGCTCGGGCATGAAATTGAGAGGCTTGAACTGGTCGACGCCTATCCCGTCGATTTGCATGACGCTCAGACAGTCGAGGAATGGCTGGCGCGCGGCTACAGCACAGACGAGATTCTGAACAGCGTGCGTGAAACGTTGCGTGTACCGCGCTCAAAAGGATCTACCCTGCGCGGGATCAGCGCATGCGCTGCGAACGTCGCCGCACAGGCACCCGCCGCGCCGTCGAAATACTATCGCGTCGTCATTGCGCGCAGCGAACCGCCCCCTGACGAGATTATCGCTTACCGTGAACTGGCGGGACGCTGGCCCGGCGGCCACGAATTCAACCTGGTACAGAGTGCGGTTGGCATGTACGGATCGCATAACGCAATCACGACGATGAAGAAACTGGTGTCGCCGCAGCAAACGGCAATCGACGATCTGCTGCCGCTGCTGGCCGAGCAGGCGGAAGCCGAAGCAGCGTTGTCGCGTCAACAGGCTCAACCCGGCATCTTCGCGCGGGAGATGATTGACCTGTATGAAAACACGTTCGGCCTGCCGGCAACGCCAAAGATCGCCGGCGATATCATGGAGCTGGCAGCGGAGATACCCGAAAAGAACACCTGGCAAAAGGTCTTTCAATATGCCGTGGCGCAGAATATACGTAACTGGAGCTACGTGAGCAAGATGCTCCGCAATCCGTCGCCAGGCATATTCATGCCGGAGCCAGTGAACGATACCGCTCGTTTCGCGTTCGGCGAATATAAACGTCGCATCGGTCACGGTTACCTGGATGCGAAAATCGCGGAAGAAATTAACGCACTTGCGCAGGAAGTAACAGATACGGCATGCTGGACAGCGGGTTTTGATCAGGCCGCTGTTCAAAACGCTCCGAAATGGGCCTATTTACGAAAAGTAATCAGCAATCCCAATTCCGGTCACACGAATGAGGCGAGAGATGGAAGGCGCAAATCCGTCGCAGGAAGCAGGCAAAAAGGCGTCGGCCGCAGAGCACAGGTCGAAGAATCCACCGAAGCGGAACGCGAAGCCGCTCGCGAGCGCGCTCGCCAGCGTATCGCGGAACGCGCCAGACGCCGCGCGCAGGGTGACGACAGTGGCCAGCAATCCGGCGGCTGAACCGCTCAGCAGCCCCGACGCCCACATCGCACCCATCGACGGCGGGCCTGACTGCTCTTATTGCAATAACCGGCGTTTCGTCATCGACGCTCAAGGAGCGCTGAAACCATGCCCGGAGTGCGGCGTCGCCGCAACGTGGAAGGTGCAGGCAGTCGACGCGTTCTCGTCGCGCAGCGGCGCAGCAACGAAACAGACCTTCTTCAACTTTAAGACAACCTTCGACGGCAGGCAGGATGAGTTGCTGCACGACTGCCTGGAGTCGGCTGAAGAATTTGCCGCGGAGCCTGCCGGACACTGGCTTGTATTGTGGGGGGAGCGCGGTAATGGCAAGACACACCTCTGTGCGGCCGTTGCCAACCACCTGATCGCAGGCGGCACCGCAGCACTTTTCATCACCATGCCCGATCTGCTGGCTGCCCTGCGTCAAGCCATGGACCTGCAGAACAACACCGGACAGGAGAGCTACACCGGGCGGATGCAGACATTCAAGACAGCGCCTGTTCTGATATTGGACGACCTCGGCGCAGAAGGCGCTTCCGCCTGGTCAGACGGCGTTCTCTTCGAGATACTGGACTATCGTTACCGCAATCGCCTGGGCACGATGATCGTCACCAACTGCGCCTTGCAGGAATTTGACCCGCGTATTGCATCGCGCATGCAGGATGCTGCTCTGGCAACGGTGATCGAGAATCGCGCCCCGGATTACCGGCTGCGACCAATCGACAAACGCTGAATACAACGGGATCGGTTTTGTAAGCATTCAGGATTTCAGATGACCAGATTGTGGGGCGGCCGCTTCAGCGCATCCATGGACACGTTGATGGCGGAGTTTCAGAACAGCATATCGTTTGATATACGACTGTGGGATGTCGACATTCAGGGCAGCCTGGCATACGCCCGCGCCCTGGAACGCGCCGGCATCATCACCCCCGGCGAAGCCGGCCAGTTGACAGACGGTCTGCAGCGCGTAGCGGCGGAGTTCCGCGACGGCAGCTTCGCGACCAGGCCGGACGATGAAGATATACACACCGCCGTGGAGCGCCGCCTGCGTGAATTGATCGGCGATGTCGCCGGGAAACTGCATACCGGGCGCAGCCGCAACGATCAGGTCGCGACAGACACGCGGCTTTTTACGCTGAAGGCGATTGAGCAGCTCAAGAGGCAGGTCGTCGCTCTGCAAGGTGAGCTGGTCAAACAGGCCGAGCAGCACACCGGCACGCTGATGCCGGGATATACACACCTGCAACGAGCACAACCGATCACCTTCGCGCACTGGTGCATGGCTTATTTCTGGATGCTGGTCCGCGATGTCGAGCGATTGAACGATTGTGCCAAACGCACCTCTGTCATGCCGCTCGGTTCCGGCGCGCTGGCCGGAAATCCATTCGCGATAGACCGTGCCGTGCTGGCCCGTGACCTGGGTTTCTCAGCGGTCAGCGAGAACAGCCTGGATGGCGTGAGTGATCGCGACTTTATCGCCGAAATATTATTCTGCAATGCGCTGGCGGGCGCGCATCTCAGCCGCATGGCCGAGGACCTGGTGCTTTATTCGTCCGCGGAGTTTGCCTTTGTCGCCTTCGATGATGCCTATTCGACCGGATCAAGCCTGATGCCGCAGAAAAAAAAGCCCGACGCGATGGAGCTTACGCGAGGCAAGAGCGGTCGCCTGATTGGCAGCCTGGTCTCCATTCTGACGTTGATCAAAGGTCTGCCGATGACCTACAACAAAGACCTGCAGGAAGATAAGGAGCCGCTCTTTGATTCGGTGGACACATTGAGCCTGACGCTGCAGGTAGTGGCCGGCGCAGTGCGCACTTTACGTGTCAATCCTGCGAAGATGGCGGCGGCGCTGGACCCCGCCATGCTGGCCACCGATGTCGCCGAGTATCTGGTGCGTAAAGGGGTGCCGTTTCGCACGGCCCATCACCTCAGCGGTCAGGCCGTGGCGCTGGCAGAACATCGAAATATCGCCATGAGTGAGTTGAGCATCGCGGACTGGCAAAGCATCTCAACAGCGTTCGGCTCCGACATCAGGCAGGTGTTCGACTTTGCACGATCCGTGGCATCGCGTGACGTGCCGGGGGGGACCTCTCCGCGTGCGTTACAGGAACAATTTCAACGTGCCCATACATGGCTGGCGCAGCACAGGCCGGGCAGCGGATTCGATCAACTTTCCGCCGGCGCGGATGCGTGATTGTCGAACCAGTTGACTATCACAGCCAATGAACGGTTCATCGGCGGGGTGTCTTCTCCTTCGCTGAAATTACCCACCACACCTTCATTTCCCCTTTGCCTTTTACATTGACTGTGCCGCGGGGGTCGCACACAAATTCATCTTTGACCAGCTCGTATGTTGCCTGTGTGATCTGGATTTCCCCGCTCGCGCTGTGGGACTCCATGCGGCTGGCGACATTCACAGTGTCGCCCCAGACGTCATATTCAAACTTGCGGCGGCCAATCACGCCGGCAATCAGCGGGCCGGAATTGACGCCGATGCGGAAACTCACCTGCCGGCCGCGCTGAAACGTATGGGTGGACACATAGTCTCGCATCTCCAGCGCCATGCGCACCAGCGTTTGCGCATGGTCGGGGCGACGGCGCGGCAGGCCGGAGACGACCATGTAGCTGTCGCCAATTGTCCGGATCTTTTCCGCCTCGTATTTGTCCAACAGGGAGTCGAAGAAGGAGAAGACGTCGTTGAGCAACCCT
>JAKALH010000121.1 GCA_021813225.1 Chloroflexota bacterium | reverse complement strand
ACGTCAACACGGGGGCGTGGCTGGTTGTCGGCGCCATTGCGGCTGGCCGCCGCCTGGCGCACCGTGTCGATCGCTACCTGATGGGCGAAACTTCACTGCCGGACACGATATTGCCGACAAAGCTCTGAGTCAGTCGCCGTGAGTTTTTGACACACGTGCCCGGCGACTCCAAGTCGCGGGCAACCGATGCCAAGCCCGCTGAAGCAGGCTGGGGCAGCACCGCGTTGCGCAGTTTCAACCGCTGCGAAAGGTGCAGGAATTTCTGGCGGCTAATTTTGCGGGGCTATAGCTCATTGTTGTCCGGTCGACCCAAAACCGGACCCGCCGCGTGCCGTCATGCTCAACGCATCGAGCGAGTCGGCCTGCACGGCATCCGCTGTGTAGCACGGAATGACAATCATCTGGACAATGCGGTCGTTGATGTGTATCTGGTACGGCGCTAGACCGCGATTTTCCAAAACGATTTTGATTTCACCGCGATATGACGAGTCGATAATACCGCCGGAAACACGCAGACCTGCCCGCGCACAGGAACTGCGGTCTTTCAGTATGCCCACCATTCCGGGCGGTATCTCGACGTGCAATCCCGTAGACAGCAACACCTGTTCGCCGGGATGCAGTTCTACCGCCTCATTGCTGCGAATGTCATATCCGGCGTCGCCTTCGTCCGGCTTGCGCAGCGGCGTCACCCCGTTCAAGCGTGCAGATTCATTCAGGTAAAATCGCATCATTCACCCCATCAACCAGCAGCCGCGTGCGCCCTATACCGGATTGTCATGGCCGCCAGCAGAGGCAGACACCGGTTTGATCGCGCGGGTTCCTTTGCACTGCGGGTATCGCGAGCAACCCAGGAAAGGGCCTCGCGGGCCTGTGCGTTGCACCATTGGCGCACCGCATAGGGGGCAATGAACGTTTGTCATGGCTGCTTTATTCCCACTCCGTTTGCCAGCCTTGCCGGTATGTGATCCGGGCTTTCTCGCAGTCGATTTCCCGCGACCGTGTCTGACTGTTCCGGATGTGTCTGGTGCGTTGGCGCGGTCATGACTATCGGCTGATGCTGCGGCCGTCTCTGGTTTTGGTATGCCTCGCATTTTATCTTCAGCCTGATTTAATTCCGCAGAAAATGGCGTGTAAAAGTCGGCCAAAGTCTTGACCCAGTCTTCGTCGCCGCGGGAGACGGCGTCGAGTCGTTCCTCGACCTGGGCTGTAAAGTCATAGTCCATCAGGTCGGGGAATGCAGCTACCAGGCTATCGCACGTGTGCTCGCCCAGGGCAGTTGGGTGCAACATGCGTTTATCTGTGATGACGTACTCGCGTTTGTGCAATGTGCCCATGATCGTGGCATAGGTGCTTGGACGGCCGATGCCGCGTACCTCAAGCGCTTTGATCAAAGAGGCTTCCGTGTAGCGCTGCGGCGGCTGCGTGAAGTGCTGCCTTGCAATGAGTTCCAGCAGGTCCAGTGACTGGTCTTTGGCAAGGTCGGGCAACTGTGATACGAACTCGTCTTGTTCTTCACTGGCGCCATCTTCCTCCCACACACGCAGAAAACCGTCAGACCTCAGCATACGCCCCACAGCGCGAAACAGAAAGACAGGCGGCTCAGACCCGGCTTCCTGCGGGAGACACGACGGCGCTGCGTATTGGTCGGCGCGCAAAACAGCGTTTACATCGACCGTAGTGACATCATATACAGCCGGTGACATCTGGGAGGCCACGAAGCGCCGCCAGATCAGATCATACAGCTTGTACTGGCGCTCACTCAGATGCTGCCTAATATCCGCCGGCAATCGAAATACATCGGTCGGCCTGATCGCTTCATGCGCCTCCTGGGCATTCCTGACTTTTGTTTTGTAAACCGGCGCAGTAGCCGGCAGGTATTGGCTGCCGATCATACGGCTGATTACCTCACGCGCCGCCGCCTGAGCTTCAGGCGCAACATTCACCGAGTCGGTGCGCATGTAGGTAATCAGGCCTGCCGTTGCGCCCGCGCCGATATCCACACCCTCATATAATTCCTGCGCGATCTTCATGGTATCGCCCGGCGCCAGGCGCAGCCGTGCGGAGGCGGCCTGCTGCAAAGTGCTGGTGGTGAACGGCGGCCAGGGCTTACGCAGTTCCTTCGTCAGCTTGATTGTATTGACGCGATATGTTGCGGCAGCCAGAGCGGCCTTCACCTGATCGGCGTCCGATTGCGTGCGGAGCTGTATCCGTTCGTCCAGACCCACGCGATATGGACCGATCTGTATGAGCCGGGCCAGGAAATGCTGGCTGTGATCATGCGGCGTGGCAAGGTCCGCGTGGATGCTCCAGTACTCGCGCGGTTGGAACTGCTGGATCTCGCGCTCGCGGTCTACAACCAGCCTCAAAGCGACACTCTGCACGCGGCCGGCGCTCTTTCCGTGCGTGGTATGCCACAAAAGGGGGCTGACCTGGTAACCAACCAGCCGGTCCAGGATCCGCCTGGCCTGCTGCGCATTGACCAGGTTCATATCCAGGTTGTGCTGCGGCTGTGTAAATGCTTCGCGGATCGCCGCAGGCGTAATCTGATGGAAGGTCACACGGCGCACAATCTTATTTTTCGGTTTCAGCAGTTGCAGTAGATGCCAGGCGATGGCCTCGCCTTCGCGGTCAGGATCAGTCGCCAGATATAACTCGCCGGCCTGCTGGATCGCATCGCGCAAGGTTCGAACCATCTTCGCCTTCTGCCTGAGAACAGTATAGGCGGGCTTGAAATTGTCAGCGATATCAACACCCAGGGTGTCTGCTGGCAAGTCGCGGACGTGCCCCATACTCGCCCTGACAAGATAGTCCGGGCCAAGCATCGCCGCAAGCGTGCGTGCCTTGGCCGGCGACTCGACGATTACCAGGGCTTTCATTTGCCTTCTCTGCAGATGAACGCTGGTCAGAATCCCGCAACTCCAATGGCGTGAAGAATCGCAACCATGAGCGGCCCGATCAACAGGGCGGGCAGGAAATTCGCCATGCGGATTTTCTTGATATCCAGCAGCGTGAAACCGATTCCGATAATGAGGAGCGCTCCCACGGCAGATAACACGGCCAGCATAGGCGAGGTGAAGATGTTCTGCGCCGCGCCGGCAAGCAGGGAAATGCCCCCCTGAAAAATCAGGATCGTGATGATGCTGAATCCAACCCCTGCCCCGAGCGACGCGGCAAACGCCAGCGCCGCAAAGCCGTCCAGTGTGCTCTTGATTGCCAGCAGGGAGAAGTCGCCGGTCAGACCGTCCTGTATCGATCCGAGTATCGTCATAGGCCCGACACAAAACACGAGGCTCGCCACAATATAGCCCCGCACAAAACGCGCCGTGCCTTCTGCATCCGTGCTGCGCGCAAACTTCCGCTCCAGCCACGCCCCAAATCGTGTCAGCAGTGGGTCGAGACCGGCCAGTTCGCCTATGACGCCGCCTATCAGTGTTGATAGCAGCACGACGATGAATTTCGCGGGAACATTCTCCTGCCTGGACATCGCATCGACCAGGCTGAGGATGGCATATCCGATGGTTGACAGTCCCAATCCGCTCAATACAGTCTCGCGGACTCGTTCGGGTAAACGGTTGCCCAGCAAGACTCCAACCAGCGTCCCTATGAATACCGTGGCACTGTTGATGAGGGTGCCGGTCATGCTTCAGTCTCCGATGTCAAGTTTCTGTACCTTCAACTCCGCCTGGTCCAGACGCGCCGCGCATAACGCGGCCAGTTGTTGCCCGCGCGTATGCAGTTCGATAGCCTGCTCGAGCGGTATATCGCCGCGTTCCAGTTGAGCTACGATTCGCTCCAGTTCGTGATAGGCATCATCAAAGGTCATATCGGGTTCGGTCAGCCCAGTGTCTGTATTTGCGGTTGTCGCTTTTTTAGCCATGTCCTTATCTTATCCCGCGTTTGTTTTCTGTTGTCCTGGTATCGGTGCCACATAAGTGTTTCAGTGTAATATAAGGCGCGAGGGTGGATACGTCCCGGTGGGCGTCCTGGTCTTCAAAACCTGTGGCAGGTTGCGTTGCAAGCTGCGGTGAGTTCGACACTCATCCGCCCTCGTAATCACCGGAACCGAGATATTACGACTTTTGCCTTAATCAGGGCGTAATACGACAACATAGTTGCCATTTCAGTCTACGCGACCGCTGCTTCCGAACAGATGCAGGACAAGCACAGACGCATATTATGAACGATGAACTGACTTATCGCGTGAAAGTCCAGCGTCTACCGTGGGCGTTAACCAATCAGACGTTGAATGCCGTTTCCGCACAGATAACGTTCGGCGGACCGGTTCTCCTGCTCTTTCTGGACAGCCTGGGTCTGACAAAGGCGCATATGGGGCTGTTGCTGGCATGTTTCCCATTGTCAAGTCTGATTGCACTCGCTGCAGAGCCTTTCGCTGCCCGGTTCGGCAATAAGAGGACCTACCTGACCTTTTACAGTATTCGGACTCTTGTTTTGGCTCTGCTTCTGGCCGTTCCCGGCGTAATCTACAACTTCGGTGCGCTCAATGCCGTGGTATTCATATCGCTGGTCCTGGTCGCCTTCGCTGTGTTGCGGGCGGTCGCGTCGACGGGATTCAGTCCCTGGTATCAGGAGTTCGTTCCAAATGCGACGCGCAGCCGATATGCCCTGATTTACAACCTGGTATCGAACATTGCCGGCACGATTGCATTAGTCATGGCCGCATTCATGATAGGACCTGAACCAGGCATGGGTCCGTTCCTGTGGATCATAGGCGCCGGAGTCGCACTGGGGCTGGCAGCCGGTGTATGTGCATTTCCGATGCCAGGTGGTGCGCCTATTGCAGAAAGACGCAAGAGCGTCAGCCTGGGGGCCATGCTGGATACACTGCATACTCGCGAGTTCAGTTACTATCTGGCAGGCATCGCCTTGATCACCCTCGGTTCAGCTCCTTTACAGTTTATCCCGCTGCTGATGAAACACAGAATCGGTTTACCCGACAACGACATCTTAATCTTCAGTGCGATCACATTGACAGGAAACCTGTTATTCAGCTATCTCTGGTCCTGGGCAACCGATCGCTGGGGCAACAAAGCCATCATCATGCTGAGTTTAGGCGTGCTGGCGGTCATGCCGCTGGCATGGCTGGCTATTCCAGCCGCAAGCCCTCTCACCATACCGCTGGCAATCGCCGTGTCGATCATGGCAGGTCTATCCAGTGCAGGCTGGAGCATTGGATCAGTTGGATTGCTATTCAATGGCGTCGTCGCTCCGGAGCGCAAAACCGACTTCCTGGCCGCCAACTATGCATGGTCCGGACTGGTTGGGGGACTCAGCGTACTCGTGGCAGGCGGCGCGCTTGATCTCGTTAAAAGCACCATCCAGGTTAACCACCTGCCGATGCCAGACGAATACACGGTGCTGTTTCCTGTCGCCTTTCTGATCAGTGTCACCAGCATACTGGTATTCAGGCAGGTCAGGGAGTATAAGGCTTTCGGTCTGCGCCGGTTACTGACAATGCTGCTGAAAGGTAATCCTATCCGCGCAGCAGGCTCGCTCATCATGTACCGTCGGGCACGCGCGGAGTCAGAACGCATTTCAGTGACTGAAAGCATGGGCAGCGCCAAAAGTCCTTTGAACATCGATGAGTTGCTCGATGCCATGTACGACCCGAGTTTCAATGTGAGACACGAAGCCATCATTGCAATGGCACGTATGCGCGCAGATGACCGCCTCATCAACGCGCTCATCGAGGTGTTGCACGGCAATGAGCCTGATCTGAGTGTCAGCGCAATCTGGGCGCTGGGACGCCTGGGCGACCGGCGCGCCATCGAGCCGCTGCGCGAGCTGCTGGATTCCGCCTACCCGCTGATCAGAGCGCGCAGCGCACGCACACTGGCGCTGCTGGGCGATTACGATATCGTCCCGAACCTGCTGGACAAATTCAGGTCAACAGAAGATGAAGGCCTGCGGATCGCGTATGCAACGGCACTGGGCGCGCTGCGCTCGCGCGATGCAGTCGCTGGTCTGCTTGAATTCCTTCACAATGTGCGCGGCAAGGATGCCCATATGGAACTGGCACTGGCTATCGCCCAGATCGCCAGCACTCCGGATAACTACGTGCACCTGGCGCGGCAGGTGCGCCTTAACCCGACATCCGCGTTCTCACAGGCGCTGCTGGGACTGAGACGCTTAAGGAACTTGCCGCCGGGATGGCTCGAAAATACCGAACTGGTGGATCACTGCATCTCATCATTTGCCCGGTACGATCAGGAACGTGGTTTGCTTGATATCGCTGCGATTCTCGACCGATGCCAGCCTGTTAACATCGGGGAGACATACGCCCTGATCCTGCGTGAATGTGCAGAGTGTGTACGGGAATTCAAGTCTGCGCGCACCGAGTACGCCGTGCTGGGATTGCACATACTGCGCGCAGCCATTGAACTATAGCCACTCACAGTTGTATGATGATTGACGCCGGCATGTCCAGCGCAGCCGGGCACCCTGCGCTATTGCAGGTTCTATATGTACGACTGAAGTATCTCAGCGGTCAGCAGCGTAGATTGCCAGTCATGCCCGTGATCTTCGACCGTCCAGAAGGCGGATAAAACAGCCCTTACGACGCCCCAGGCGGCAATTCGGCGCCGGTCATGACCCAGTGCACTGGACAGGGCCAGAACACTGCGGAACAGGTTGTGACGTGTAACGCGGAGCGATTCACCCGGATTGATCACGTTCAGCAGCAAAGGCCCTGTTTCCCAGATAGCCGGCCCTATGACACCCTTGGGGTCTATGGCCAGCCAGGGTTCGCGCTGTGATGAAAGAATATTGCCTTTGTGAAGGTCACCGTGCAGCAGCAGTTGTTCGGCTGGTTCAGATATCAGTTCATGGTACATCCCCAGCGCAGTTGTAATCCATGACGTCGGGAAGACTGTACCCTGGACAATGTTCTTGCGATCCGCCATATGCTGAATCCAGTCATTGACCGACGGGAATAATGCACGATCTGGATTGATGCGCCAGATACGCTTCATGACCGAAGCTGCAATCTGATCGGCCTGGTCGTGATCGGCCATTTCGTCCAGCGATCTCCCCGGGATCAGCCTCTCCAGCAGCAGGGCATGGCGTGGATGATCGCAAGCCAGCAGCAGATTCGCTCCATCTCCTGCGATCGCCTGTAAGGCGCCAGCTTCCGTCAGATACTCATCGTTCGGGATACACAGCTTCAACACAACCGCCTGGCCATCGAAACGGCTACCTGACGCGACATAGTTGAATGACAGGTCGCGATATGGCGCGCTGAAGGCGCATGACCACAGGGTCTCGCATTCGCTGACCAGTCGCGGCAGGGATCGCAACCACTCATCGGCTGATTTGCCGATGACGCCTTTCACATTACGGATAAAACGGTCAGGCAGGCTCAGTTCAATCCCCCCCACCATGGTTCCCCTGTGGCGCGATGCGATTTCAAGTAGTCCTGATCGAGTTGTATTCCTAATCCGGGCAGATGCGACACTTTCATTTTGCCGTCGCCGATCTCCGGCAGGTTGTCGGCTGCTTCCGGCGCAACATCGGCGTTGCGCGTGCACTCCATCATCGGGCAATTGAATACAGCCGCCGACCACTACTGTGATGCCAGGTTCAGCGCGTAACCGCTGACATTATGCAGACAAACGGGCATACGCTGCAACGTCGCAATGTCGGCTATGATTTTTGCGCCAGTAATGCCGCCGCAG
>JAKALH010000120.1 GCA_021813225.1 Chloroflexota bacterium | reverse complement strand
ATCGAGCGGTTGCCGGCTTCGACCAGATCGATGCCGTGCTGGAAATCGGCCAGCGGCAACTGGTGCGTGACGATCTGATCCATCGGCAGCAATCCTTTCGCCAGCATGTCGATCGCGATCGGGTAGCAGTGCGGGCCGAGGTGCGCGCCGTGGATGTTCAGTTCCTTCGTGTCGCCGATTACCGTCCAGTCGGTCGTCACCGGTTCGCGCATCACGCTGAACTCCACAAACGTGCCCAGCTTGCGGATCATGCGCAGGCCCTGTTCCACCGCGGCGGGGTGCCCGGTCGCTTCGATGTACACGTCGCAACCGTAGCCCTCGGTCATTTTCAGAATTTCGTCCACCGCATCGGCCTGGCGCGGATTGATCGTCACATCCGCCCCGCAGGCCTTCGCCACGTCGAGCCGCCTATCGTCCATATCCAGAACGACCAGCGCGCGCGGGTGCTTCAGGTGCGCGGCGGCAATCATGCCCAGCCCAAGCGGGCCGGCGCCGGCGATGACGACCACATCCTCAAACTGGATGTTGCCGCGCTCGACGGCGTGAATGCCGCAGGCCAGCGGCTCGATATACGCCGCGTGGTGCAGCGGAATGCTCTGCGGCACCTTGTAGTTCAGCGCATTGGCGGGGAACAGCATGTACTCGGCCATCGCGCCGAAGGCGTTCTGGCGGAAGCCGTACACCGAGCCGTTCTGGCACATCCAGTACTGGCCGCGCCGGCAATAGCGGCAGTTCCAGCACGGCACAATCTGCTCGGAGATGGCAATGTCGCCCAGCGCCAGCCCGTACTTCTGGCCCGCGCCCTCGCCCAGCGCGACCACCTGCCCGACGAACTCGTGGCCGGGGATGACGGGCGGCTGGCAGTAGCCCTCGCGGTAGTCATCGCCCCAGAACAGCGCCGCACCCAGGTAGCACTTCAGGTCGCTGGCGCAGATGCCGACCGACTTCACGCGCACCACCACCTCGCCCGGCCCTGGAGTTGGCGCGGTCCATTCCTCCAGCCGGTAATCGCGCGGGCCGTGGCAGACAACGGCCTGCATCGTGGCCGGCAACGGGGACTCACTCTGATACGCCATGCGATTGCCTCCTGCCCTGGCCTTGATCATACACGCGCTGCGGGTCTGCCACAAACAGCATGAGCGCCTGGTTGCTCAGGAAATGCCCGCGCTCGGTCAGGCGCACGCGCGTTTTGTTCACATCCAGCAGCCCGCGCTGAGCGCCCTCACGCAACTCGGCTGCATAAAACTGCTCCAGCGGCGCCCCATAGCGCGCGGCGAAGCGCGCCGGGCTGACGCCTTCCTCAAGCAGGCGCAGCCCCATCATCATCGTCTCGCCGCGCGAGATGGGCGGGTCGATGTCCTCGTGCCCCATCTCCACACTCTGGCCGCGCTGGATGCGCGCCACGTAATCGGCGGGGCGGCGCACGTTCCACCAGCGCCGCTGGATGGACGACGAATGCGCGCCCGCGCCGAAGCCGAAGTAGGGTTCGTTGCGCCAGTAGATCAAATTGTGCTCGCAGGCGCGCCCTGGCTTGCACCAGTTGGATATTTCGTAATGGCTGAAACCGGCATCGCCCATGGCCTGTTCGGCGAAGTCGTACATATCGGCAGCCGCGTCCGGGTCGGGATACGGCACCTCGCCGCGGCGCGTCCAGTCGTACATCGGCGTGCCCTGTTCGATTGTCAGAGCATACAGCGACACGTGGTCGGGCTGCAGCGCCAGGGCGGCATCCATAGTGCGCTGCCAGGTTTCCAGCGTCTGGTACGGCAGGCCGAAGATCAGGTCGAGGTTGACGCTGTCGAAGCCGGCGGCGCGCGCTGCGTTCATAGTTGCGCTCACGTCGGCGAAGGCGTGCTCGCGCCCCAGCAGCTTCAGTTCGACCGGGTCGGCGCTCTGCGCGCCGAAGCTCAAGCGATTCACGCCCTGCCCGTGCAACCCGCGCAGGTAGTCTGCGCCGGCGGTGCCCGGGTTGCACTCGACGGTCACCTCGCCGCCGGGCGGCATGTCAAACGTAGCGCGACACGTGCGGATCAGGTCGCCGATCCACTGCGGCTTCAGCAGCGATGGCGTGCCGCCGCCGAAGAAAATGGTGTGGGCGGGACGAGCAGAAAGCAGCGGCCAGGCGCACAGCGCGCGGATTTCCTGCTGCAGCGCGCGCACGTATGGCTCAAACAGGTCGTTCAGGCCGACATAGGTGTTGAAGTCGCAATAACTGCACCGCGAACGACAGAACGGGATATGCAGGTACAGTCCGGTTTTCATAGACACGCCAGCCCCCACACTACCACATCCAGCTAACGCAAACCGATGAGCGCCGCCCCATTGTCTCCTTCCTTTCGCAATAGCTGCTTGACGAACTAGAACATTTGTTCTATAGTCTGGCTCAAGCAGACCGCTTCACACGCGCCGCCCGCATCTCCACCGGCAGCGCGGGCATCCGGATGCTGAAGGAGACACACGCATGGAAAATCAGACGGATTATCAGGCCGGCGCCTATCGCGCGCCGGTCACGTTGGGCGAATTGATGCGTTCGCAGCGGCGCGAGGCGGTGCGGGCCGCCTCGATGTTCATGGCGGTGGTTCTGTACGCTGCCGTGCTGATATACACCGGCGTGCACAACTTCAACCTGATCAGCCGCACTGTCGCCGCGGACCAGCAGATGTTCGCCATCACGGCGCTGCTGTGCCTGGAAGGCGCGTCCATCTTCCTGCCGCTGGCGATTCATTTCTGGTTCGCCCCCGGCCCGCAGCGCATGGTGGGCTATCTGCTGTATGGCACCAACTTCACCATCGTCATCATGAACACCATCCTGGACGCCATCAACAACCGCGCCGACGCCATGCCGGACTGGCTGCGCATGTATGCCACCTATTTTCTGCCCGCCACGCCAATCGTGATCGGCGTGGGTATCGCGTTCATCTTCCTGCTCGACCCGTCCAAGAAAATCCATGACGCGCGCGCCGCCGCCGAGGCGGCCTCCATGGATGCCATGGCGCTGCACATGCGCGAGGCGGCCAACCGCAACGACGTCAACGAGGCTATTCAGGCCGCCGCGGTGAAGGATATGCAGGAAGCCGCCAGCCGCATCACCGGCATCCGCCCGGCGGAATTGCCGCCTGCGCCGAAGCGCGCCAGACTGCCCGCGCCCCGCAAACCGCGCCCGACCGAAGTGGTGGTGCTCAACACAGATCGAGACAGTTTCCCGAAGCTGGTCAAGCCTGCGCGCAAGAAGCGGTCCGCGCGCAAAGCGAAGTGAGGAATCCACCATGGAGACCGCCGAAGATGCGGAGGGCGGGAACAAAACCGCGAAGAAAGGAAGGACGCGAAGTGTTACTCTTTTACTTTGCGCCCTCCGGGGTTACTCCTCTTCCGTATGCATGGCGGGCAGCCAGCGCTCGCGCAGGGCAAAGACGGCTTCCAATACGCCGCCGCCGATTGCCAGCGATTTATCCGAGATGCTGTAGCAGTAGCTGACCTCAGCGCGCGGATCGATGTCGCCGATCTTCATATTCTCGGTCGCGCGTACGCCGTCGTGCAGCAGGCCGCGCAGCACGCCGCCCAGCGGCGCGGTGACGACCGTCGCGCCCACCTGCGCGATGATGTCGCCGGCCTGCACGATATCGCCGATAGCCTTGCGCCCGTACATCGTCCCGGCGCAGGGCGCGCGCACGATGCGCAGCGCATCCGCGCCGCCGATATCGCCCGGCATGCCGGTGTCGGACGCCGCGCTGCCGCTGTAAATCACGCGCCCCAGGTTGTGCCCGCGCATCGTCTCGATGACGGCGTGGCAATCGCTCCCGGCCGTGAACCCCGGCCCCAGCGCGATGACGGCGGGCGCGTCGCCTATCGTCGTGCCGGTGTTCTGTTTCGCCATGACGGCATCCACCACCACTTCCGGGCGCATCACCTGCACCGAGCGCGCCGCGGCGTCGGCAACTATCGGGATGCTGTTGCGCTGCCAACTGTACACCGCCTCATCCACGTACATGATACGTTCGACCATGGCGCCGTCGATGGTCATGCGTGCATCGTAGAGGGCCGATGCGATGGCGACGCTGCGGCGAATCGCCAGCGGCTGCGGCAGGTCGGTGCACAGCACGTGGAAGCCGGCCCGCCACAGCCGATACGCGGCGCCCGTGCCCAGGTCGCCGGCTCCTTTAACGACAGCAATCGGATGTGTGCGCATATCGCCTGTTGCTACTCTGCGGGCGCTCAGCAGACGCGCGGCTCGCGCATCCCGGCCAACCGCTCCAGCGCCACGATGAACGCCAGCGCACTGAAGAGGAATAACCCTGCGAAACCGAAGTGGTCCACGATCAGTCCCACCAGACTGGTCAAGAGTAACACAACCCCCAGGATGCTGTTGCTCAATCCGATGTACAGCGACTGGCGGCCGGGCGGGGCGATCTCGATCATCAGCGGGTTGCTGGCCAGGTTAATGCCGGCTACCATCGCCCCGCTGACGGCGAACAGCGCCAGCAGGGTCAGGCGTGCCGCGGTACTGTTCAGCGCCTCGGCGGAGAAGGCGGTGGTCAGCGCCGCCAGCCCGCAGAAGGTCGCCCCCATGATGGCGGCGACGATCATCACCAGGCGGTTGCCGCGCCGGTCGCTCACGCGCGCCCAGGCCATGTTGGAGAGCAGGCTGCTGGACAGCGTGACCGATATCAGCGTGCCGATGAAGGCGTCACTCACGGCCAGCGTGCGCTTGGCGTAGACCGTCAGGAACGGCACGCAGGCGGCGGCCACCAGCAGCGCCACACGCATGACGATATAGCGCTGATACTGCTGGTCGGTGCGGGCAATGGCCCAGGCCTCCCTGAGGTTCGCCAGCATGGGCGGTGTGTGCGCGGCGACTTCGTCGGGTTCCTCGTGCATAAAGCCCAGCACGATATACGAGAGCGCGTATCCGCTGGCGCCGCCCGCCAGCACCAGCGCGTAGTTGTGCGGGAAGGTCAGCCCGGCGCCCCCGCCCAGGATCAGCGCCACGGCGCCGCCCGCCGCGATACCCAGCAGGCCGCCTGCCAGTTGGCGCAGGCCGAACACCAGCCCGCGCCGGTCCGGCGGAATGACCTTGGCCGTGAGCATCAGGAATGGCAGTGCGGCGAAGCCGGCCAGCAGCGAGATGGCGATGGTGCACGCGAACACGGCGACCAGCAGGAGATGATGATCCTGAATGGTGAAGATGCTCACGACCATGGCCAGCCAGGCGGCCATGCGGAAGACGGTGCTGGCGCGGTAGGCGCTGATTTTCAGGCGTGTGCGGTCCATCAGCGACGCCATGAAGAACTGCGGCAGGTACCAGCCTGCATCGCGCAGGGGCGGCAGCAGCGCGATGAGCAGGTTGGAGGTCGTCAGTTGGCTCAGGAAAGCGGTCATCACCAGCGCGGAACCGGTCAGCGCGTCGCCCAGGCCGCCGAACGCGCCGTTCATCACGTGCAGGACGAAGTTGGTGCGGTACACGCGTTCCTGCGCCGGCAACGAGCGGGACTGGCTGAGGAAGGCGGCCGTGGCGTTCGCCAGCCGGCGGAACGGTGTGCGATGCATTGAGGATGATTATAATGACCCGGATGCCCAACGAGGACTCAAAAATCATCCTGGTCGTGGACGACGAGCCACGCATGATCAACTTCATCCGCATGAACCTGGAACTGGAGAACTACCGCGTGGTGTCTGCGGAGAACGGGCTGGACGCCGTGCGCAAAACGCGCGAACTGCTGCCCGATGCGGTGCTGCTGGATGTGATGATGCCGGAGATGGACGGCTTCGAAACGCTGAAGGCGATCCGCGAAGAAAGCAACGTGCCGGTCATCATGCTCACGGCCAAAAGCGAGGAAGACGACAAAGTCAAAGGGCTGGAACTGGGCGCGGACGATTACATTACCAAGCCGTTCAGCCCGCGCGAGCTGGTCACGCGCGTGAAGGCCGTGGTGCGGCGCGCCGAACTGCCCGCGCAGGTCGAGAAAGCGCCCATTAGGGTCGACGAGCGCCTGTCGCTGGATTTCAACCGGCGCGAAGTGATCGTGGACGGCAGGCCGATCAAGCTGCGCCCCACCGAGTGGCGGCTGCTCTATCATCTGGTGCAGAACGCCGGCTGGGTGGTGCCGCACGAAACCCTGCTGTCCAAAGTGTGGGGCTGGGAATACCGCGACGAGACGCAGTATCTGCGCCTGTACATCACGTATCTGCGCCAGAAAATCGAGCAGGATATGGCGCATCCCCGTTATATCCTGACCGAACGCGGCATCGGCTACCGCTTTGTCGACTTCAAGAAAACCGGCGCGTAAAGGCGGCCCGCGCCGGGCGCACTTCCACTATACTTAACCGGTGCGCGCCTGATGCGCGTTCGGGCCGGCCGCGATGCAGGGAACGAATACCCACAACAGGTGACAGGAAGCCGGCCGTACGGCCTGCCATACGTTAATCCATACACACTAAAGACAAGGAGTCGGAAGCAATGAAGCGTTTAGGAATACTCACGGGCGGCGGCGACGTGCCGGGCCTGAACCCCTGTATCAAGGCACTCGTCTACAGCGCCGTCGACGAAGGCTATGAGGTCGTCGGCATCCGCCGCGGCTGGGGCGGCCTGTTGAATTACAACCTCGACGACCCGGCGGCCCAGAGCGACTGGATCATCCCGCTGGACAAGCAGCGCGTGCGCACCATCGACCGCACCGGCGGCACGATGCTGCACACCAGCCGCACGAATCCCGGCAAGGTGCGCGCCGAAGACATCCCCGATTTCCTGCGCGCGGCGCACCCGGACAGCGACGACAAGAGCACCCACGATTTCACCCCGCACGTCCTGCAGGTGCTGGATAAACTGGGCATCGACGTGCTGGTGCCCATCGGCGGCGACGACACCCTCAGCTATGCCGAGCGGATGCACCGCGAGGGCTTCCATATCGTCGCCATTCCCAAGACGATGGACAACGATGTGTTCGGCACGGACTACTGCATCGGCTTCTCCACCGCCGTGACGCGCAGTGTGGAGTTCATCCACCAATTGCGCACCAGCGCGGGCAGCCACGAACGCATCGCCGTGGTCGAGCTGTTCGGGCGCAACAGCGGCGAGACCTCGCTGCTGGCTTCCTACCTGGCCGGGGTCGACCGCGCCATCATCTCCGAGGTGCACTTCGATCCGGAGAAGCTGGCCGCCTTCTGCATGGAAGACAAGAAGAACAACCCCAGCCACTATTGCATGGTGACTATCTCCGAAGGCGCGCAGATGACCGGTGGGAAGATCATCGAGTACGGCCAGGCCGACGCCTACGGCCACAAAAAGCTGGGCGGCATCGGCCAGCTCACGGGCGAGGCGCTTAAGAAGATCACCGGCGAGGACATCCTGTACCAGCAGGTGAGCTACCTGATGCGCTCCGGCGCGCCGGACAGCCTCGACCTGATGGTGGCCGTGAACTATGCCAACATGGCCATGCTGCTGATCCGGCGCGGCGCGTCGAACCGCATGGTCGCCCTGCGCAACGGCACCTACACCAGCGTGCCAATCTCCACCATCATGCAGGGGCTGAAGCGCGTGGACGTGGACGAGTTGTATGACAGCGCCAACTACATGCCCAAGGTGCGCCACGTCGACGGCAAGCCGATGTTCCTCTACTAAATCGGACGCCGCCGTTGCCGGGTTCAGCGCCGTGGTTTCAACCCGATGCCGCGGCGCTGAACCTGTTTTTATTTCCGTC
>JAKALH010000119.1 GCA_021813225.1 Chloroflexota bacterium | reverse complement strand
GCCCCACTGCCCCGCGCCGGTTTCGGTGGCGATGCGTCGGGTGCCTTCCAGCTTGTTGTAGAAGACCTGCGCCACGGCGGTATTGGGTTTGTGGCTGCCCGCCGGGCTGACGCCCTCATACTTGTAGTAAATCTTCGCCGGCGTCTGCAACGCCTTCTCCAGGCGATGCGCGCGGTACAGCGGCGATGGACGCCACAGGCGATACACCTCGCGCACCGGCGCAGGTATCTCGATCCAGCGCTCCTTCGACACTTCCTGTTTGATCAGTTCCATAGGGAACAGCGGCGCCAGGTCCGCCGGCCCGACGGGCTGCTTGGTGCCGGGGTGAAGGACGGGCGGCATCTCGAACGGCAGGTCGGCTTGGATGTTGTACCAGTCCTTCGGAATATCGCTCTCGCTCAGCAGAATTTTGGTTTGGTCGGGCATGGAACTCCTTTTACGCGCTGCATCATCTTGGGAATATGACCAGAAGTATAACCGTCGATATCGGCTGCGCCGCTCAGTGATACTCCGGTAGATAGCTGCCGTGTGCGGCGATCAGTTCATCCACCAGCGAGTAGATCTGGTCGAATGACAGTTCCGCGCCGGTGTGCGGGTCGAGCATGGCGGCCTGATAGATGTAATCGCGTTTGAGCGTCAATGCGGCTTCCACCGTCAACGACTGCACGTTGATATTCGTCTGCATCAGCGCGGCCAGTTGCGGCGGCAGCGTCCCGATTCTGGTCGGCTGCAGGCCATTTTTATCGACCAGCACCGGAACTTCCACGCAGCAGCCCTGCGGCAGGTTATCGATCAGCCCATAGTTGGGCACATTGCCGTAAATCACGCGGCGCTGGTTGGTCTCCAGGCTGTGGACGATCAGCGAGCCGTATTCGTGGCTGCGCCGCACCTCGATGGGCGCATCGCTTTCGAACAGGTCGCGCATCTTGTACCAGCCGGCAATCTGCGCTTCGCAGCGGCGGATGTACTCGTCCAGCGGCACGTTGAACTGCTCGATCAGGTCGGGGCGGTCGCGCTTGATGAACCAGGGGGTGTACTCGCTGAAATGCTCGCTGGATTCGGTGACGAAGCAGCCGAAGCGCTTCAGAATCTCATAACGCACGCGGTTCCAGTCGGGCACGCGATTTTCGGCGATCACCTGGCGCAGCAGCGGGTACAGGTCCTGCCCGTTGCGCTCGAAGCGCAGGTAGAACGCCATGTGGTTGATGCCGGCGGCGATGTAGTTGATTTCCTCGATAGGGATGTTGATGTCGTGCGCCAGTTGCTCGGCTGTGCCCTGCACGCTGTGGCACAACCCCACCGTCTTGATTTTCGACGCACGGCTGATGGCCCAGCAGTTCATCGCCATCGGGTTGACGTACTGCAGAAACGTCACATCGGGACACAGCTCTTCCATATCCCGGCACATGCTGAGCAGCACCGGGATGGTGCGCAGCCCGCGCATGATGCCGCCGATGCCCAGCGTATCCGCGATGGTCTGGCGCAGGCCATACTTTTTGGGGATTTCGAAGTCGATCACCGTGCCGGGTTTGTACCCGCCCACCTGAATCATCGAGATGGCGTAGTCCGCGCCGTCAAGGGCTTTGCGCCGGTCGGTCGTCGCCGTGATGGCGGGATGCGCGCCGAAGGCTGCGCCCACCTTGCGCGCCACAATCTCCGAGGTGCGCAGGCGCTCCGGGTCGATGTCAAACAGGCTGATGGTGGATTCGGCCAGCTCGGGGAAGCTGAGGATATCGCCGAGCAGGTTCTTGGCGAACACGGTGCTGCCCGCTCCGATAAATGTGATCTTAGGCATGAGTCTCAATCCTTTAGCAGATGGAATTCAAGCCGCCCGCACAGGCGTCCGCCGAAAGTATACAGGCTCGGACGAATTCTGCGCAGGCCATACCGGCTTGAGAGATATTCCTCTACGAAGATCATCCAGGCGGCCCGAACAGGCAGGCTGCGGCGAAGATAAGAAAATGTTCATGATTTCTTCACAAAAATGTATCTTTCGACCAGGTTCACACTCTTTCTATATAAGAGCGGTTGTTGGGTAGTTTGAATAGCATATAAGTAGCAGTCTGGGAAGGACGGGCAGCTTGGGGGAGATGGTTGTGTGCCATCAGGCTGTCGATGTGTTGTATCCAGGAGAGGAACGGGACAGCGGGGAGGGTCACTGTGGACAAATCCAATTATCTGATTCAGCAGGACATACTTAAATCTCGGACTTCATATCTGCCGAAGACTGAGCATAAACCCGTAACGGTAGCCCGCCGGTTGACACGGCACATACCGGCATCGCCAAAAGTCAGCGTGGTCATCCCGGCGCTCAATGAAGCGGCCAACCTGCTGCACGTGCTGCCCCTGCTCTCAAAAGACTACGAAGTGATTCTGGTCGACGGGCATTCCATAGACGGCACCGCAGAGGTCGCCAGGCATCTGCGCCCCGATATCCGCATCGTGCAGCAGCAACGCCGCGGCAAGGGCAATGCGCTGCAGGACGGTTTCAAGGCGGCAAGCGGCGACATCATCATCATGATGGACGCCGACGGTTCGACCGAGCCGCACGAGATACCGGCCTTCGTCGGGGCGCTGCTCGGCGGCGCCGACTTTGCAAAGGGTTCGCGCTTTGCGCAGGGGGGCGGCACCGCCGATATGACTTTCCTGCGCCGCTTCGGCAACTGGGCATTCACGGCCATAGTGAAGGTCTTCTTCGGCGGGCATTACACCGACCTGTGCTACGGCTACAACGCCTTCTGGGCCGATGTGGTGCCGCAGCTTCAACTGGAAGGCGACGGTTTTGAGATCGAAACCGTCATGAACATCCGCGCGCTGCGGGCGAATATGCGCATCGCCGAGGTGCCCAGCTTTGAAGCGGAGCGCATTCACGGAATCGGCCGCCTGCGCACTTTCCCGGACGGGTGGCGGGTGCTCAAGGCCATCTTCCGCGAGATTATGCACTGACAATCGAACAACTACTGAACACTGCCATCCCCCGCAGTCAGGAAGCGCGCGCCTGGTCAGGCGCGCGCTTCCGGTTTTCCAGGCGCTGAAGTTATAAGTCTGGCGTTGCAACGACGCCCGACATCCGAAGTCAGGAATCCGTGAGGGGAGTTTCTTCAGCGCAGATCGCCCGCCGGGGTGGCCGCCTCTTGAACAGGCTGATGACACGTGAAGCAATTGCGGGCGGCGGGGCTTCGGTAATGTCGTTGCGCATGAGGGCGATCAGCGCTTCCAGTTCGCTCTGGTCAGGTTCAGACGGCAGCACGCTGCTCCGGCGACGGATGCGCTTCGCCTCGGGTTGCCCTGCCATGCTTCTATGGTCGTACCAGAGTTTTGTTATCAATCTACTCACCAGCCTGCCTGCTGCAATGTGCGCTTATGTCCAACTGTGCGATACTGCGACGTGAACGCCATGCCTTCTACTGTTGGGACCACTTTCCGGACCAGTGCTATATCTCAATAGAGGGTTCAGCAGACGCAATAAATACTTGTCAATCACCAGTTGATTACATAGCGGCGCTGCGCATGCGCCCGCCAGTTGCTACACGGCACTCTGGGCTGTTTGTTTCGTAAGTGTTTCGTAACAGTTTTTCGCTACGATGTTTTAACGGTATGGTGAAGGACGCAGTTGTGACACGTTTCTGGGCCATCGTCGCCGGCGCTGTGATAACGGCATCGTGCAGCGCCGGTAACATGGCGCCCACCGCAATGGTGCGCGTGCAGACCATACCGGCGACCGCCACGGATGCTCCTGCCATGACCAGCCCCGACCTGGTCACAGACACCAAGTTGCCTGCCGGGCCGGTTGCGCCGGAAGTCGCCAGCGACACTTGGCTGAACTCGCCGCCTCTGGCATGGAATTCCCTGCGCGGTTCGGTCGTGCTCGTGGAGTTCTGGACGTTCGACTGCGTCAACTGCCGCGATGTGATCCCGGCGCTGAGCGGAATGTATGACTCGTATAAGGATAAAGGCTTCACCCTGATCGGTGTGCATTCGCCGGAGTTTCAGTACGAGCATGTGTTAACCAACGTGCGCGACGCCGTGCGGAAACTGGGAGTCAGGTATCCGGTCGCCATCGATAATGACTATGCCAACTGGAATCGTTACCGCAACCTGTACTGGCCGGCGCTGTATCTGGTCGACAAGCGCGGCGTCATCCGCTATACCCATATCGGCGAAGGCGGCTACACCGCCACGCGCGCGTGGATCGAGAAGCTGTTGGGCGAGCCGTAGGAACCGCGTGTATTTCCTGTGCTGCGGCGCGCTCTCTCAGTTGAATGCATGCGGGGGATAGCGGGATAAGGGAGCCATGCGCCGCATCGGGGCGCGCGCAGGGTAGATGCCAGATGCATGCGGCGGCAATCAGCTATTTCCTGAGGAACAACCATTTACTGAGCGAAGACCAGTTAAGGGCGCAGGCGGCCAGCCGGCGTGGAACCGGCGCATCCGCGGGCCTGCGCCTGCTCGATCTGCTGCTGCTGGCGCGCCTGGATGCCACCGAAGAGCCGCCCGCCACAGCCACGGCGCGCGTCATCGAGCTGTTCGCGCGGGCGCGGCGTTGCGGCGCGCCCGCGCCGGTAGCACGCCGGCTTCGGGTACAATCTACCGCACAGCATTCGCCAGGAATTACTCACGTGCTACTACTGGGATCGCGCGGACGCGAAGTCGATGCCGGGGGCGGGGAATTCTACTGCCCCAACTGCCGCGAGATGCGCCATTACCGCCGCAAACGGATCGGGCGTTATTTCACGGTATACTTCGTCCCCATTTTTCAGATCGAGAAGCTGGCCGAGTGGCTGCAATGCGATGTATGTCAGGCCGTCTACCCCATCGACATCCTGCAGCGCAAGCCGCCGCCCGACCCCGGATTGATTCTCAACGAGGTGCGTTCCGATCTGGACGGCGGGATGCCGGCGGCGCAGGTGCGCATGAAGCTGCTGAACAGCGGGCTGCGCCCGGAGCTGGCGCAGCGCGTCATCGATGAAGCCGTCGGCGCAGGGCGCAGGGTCTGCCCCAACTGCAGCGCGGTGCATCCCGCCGACGCCGCCTTCTGCGACCGTTGCGGCGCGCGGCTCGGCTGAAAAAGAAAATCCCGGCATGTGACGACACGCCGGGATGCGCATTCACACTGCGGCAGCGTCAGTTGCCGCCGGCGACCGGGGTCGTCGTCATGGCCATCTGAGCCGCCTCGTCGCGGGCGCGCTTGTTCTCGATGCGCCGCCCCAGGAAGATGCTCAACTCATATAACAGCACCAGCGGCACCATCACGATCATGGGCGCCACGATCGGGTCCGACACCGGCGTGATGATCTCCGAGAAGGCAAACAGCGCAAAGTACGTGTACTTGCGCTGCTTGCGCAGGAAGGTGGTGTTTACGATGCGCAACTGCACCAGCACGATGATGATCGTCGGCAACTGAAACGCCGTGCCCGCCGCCAGCAGGAAGAACAGGACGAACGAGATGTACTCGTCGGCGTTGGGCAGCAGGTCCACATTAGAGGGGAAGAACTGCACCAGCGCGTGGATCATGCCGGCCAGCATCACATAGCCGAACGCCACGCCGGCGATGAACAGCAACAGCGAGAACGCCAGCGCCGGGAAGATCACGCGGCGCTCGCTATCCAGCAGGCCCGGGCTGATGTACCGGATAATCTCGAAGGCCCACACCGGGAAAGCCAGCACGATGCCGCCATACAGCGCGATGCGCGCCTTGATCATGAAACCGTCGGTGATATTGAAAGCCTTCAATTGCAGGCCGCCGGACGGCGCCACGAGTATATTAAGAATGTGGTCGGAGATGAAGAACACGGCGGTCGTTGTGATCAGAATCGCGACGACGGCGATGATCAACCGGGAGCGCAATTCCTCAAGATGCTCGGTCAGCGTCATCTCCACTTCATCATTCACCAGACACCTCCAGAAAACACAGAATGAGCGAGACGCTCAGGTGCGCCATACCGGCACCCCCGCCCTCGCTCAATCTGCGCTCATTCAATTGATGAAACGGAAACGACGTTCAGTAGGAAAGCTTGGTGCCGCACTTGTTGCAGAAAGCGGCGTCGGCGACGTTCTGCGCACCGCAGCTGGGGCAGGTGACCGTCGACGCAGCCGGCGCGGCGCTCGGAGCCGGTGCAGTCTGTGTGGGTGCGGCCTGAGCCGGTGCGCCGGCCGCTGCTGCGGCGACCGGGGCATCGGCATTCACGACCTCGTCTTTGAAGCCCTCAGTCATTTCCTTGGCGCCCTTGCGGAATTCATTGATCGACTTGCCCAGACCGCGGCCGATTTCGGGCAGCTTGCTTGGGCCGAAGATAATCAACGCGACGATGATAATCAGGATCAGGTGGATGGGCTGGATTCCAAATGGCATTTTCTTTGCCTCACATCTATTGGTGCCTGCGCCGGGCGCCTGTGGCTGCCCGCGCAAGCTGTATTGTTATCTGCACGACTGTCACATTTTCCTGCCTGGTCGCGCATGCCCGATCCCGGTGCGTCCGCCTCCAGCCGCAGACCTGTAAGGTGCCCTGAGCACAACTGTCCAGGCGCGCATGATGCAAAGCGCATGTCCAGCCCGGTGACTTTGCCCGGAGTGCCGTCACACCGACGATCCAGCGATGTCGCAAACCAGCAGCGACCGGGACAACCGCCCGACCGCATAACGCTTCCTATTATACCCCGCGCACGCGCACAGTTCAAACGTCGGTTGTGCTGCACCTGCGAATCTCGGCTGCGCAGTATGGCGGCCGCGAAAAATTTTAATGCTACAGACATTTGCACTTGTGCGAATCCGCGATATATGATAAAACTCTCATCTAACAAAACGGGTCAAGGAAACCCTTCATGCCAAAATGGCTGGCTTTTGGCTGCAGGTATTGCCCGTATTTGCCGTTTTCGGTCAGCGCCGCCCGAATGTGGGGGGGGGAATATTACCGGCAATGGCCATTCATCGCGTACCGCAGCATAGCCCGGATGCATCATGTGAACGTTTCCATGTTTCACCGAACAACCGTCGCTCTCTCCTGCAGCGGTTCCTGTGTTGCAGCGCACTCGTCGCAGTGTCCGCAATCATCGCCGGGGTGGGCTTTGTCGTGCAGCCAATGCTGGCAATCGCCAGCACGTCAACCCTGCCCATTGCCGGCTTGAGCGCCGCCAGCAGCAGCCCGACCACGCTCGGCCAGGTCACCACACTGACGGCCACCATCGCCAGCGGCAGCAATGTCGCGTATGCATGGGACTTCGGCGACGGCTCCGCACCAGGTTCGGGCGGCACAGTCACGCACACATATCCGCTGAGCGGTACGTACACGGCCATTGTCACAGCGACGAACAGCATCAGCAGCGCAACTGCCTCGACGATGGTGACCATCACCAACCTGCCGCCTGTCGCCAGCGCCGGCGCGAATCAGGCCGCCGATGTGGGCGCGCTCGTCACACTCGACGGCTCCGCCAGCGCCGACCCCGACGGTCACCTGCCGCTGACTTACCGATGGCGGCAGTCAGGCGGGACGTCGGTTACATTGAGTACGCCGGACAACGTCACCACGACCTTCACCGCGCCGGCCGCACCAGCCGTGCTGACATTCACGCTCGCCGTGACCGACGCGCGCGGTCTGGCCGGCGCACCGGCACAGACCGCCGTGACCGTGCGGGATATCTCCATCAGCGGGCTGAGCGCCGGTAACGACAGCCCCACTGACCTCGGCAGCGCCACGCACTTCACCGCCAGCGTCAGCGGCGGGACGAACGTCGTCTATACATGGAACTTCGGCGGCGTGAATACCGCCGGCGGCGCGACGGC
>JAKALH010000118.1 GCA_021813225.1 Chloroflexota bacterium | reverse complement strand
GGTGGTCTGGCCCGGTTCCACATTCAGCACCTGCCTGGCTTTCTCAATCAGTTGCTCTGCGCCGCCCACATAACAGGCGGTTCCCATGCAGAATTTGACGGTGTGCTTGCCGCGCGGCTGGGTGGTGAAAAAGGAATAAAAGGACACCACACCATGAATCTGCTGCAGCGGCACACGCAGCTTCTTCGCAACATAACCTTGCATCGCAGGCGAGACAAACCCGATTTTGCTTTGCAGCTCGTTCAGAATAACCATAACGGATCCGGGCAGATCACGATTCTCTTCGAGAATCTGGTCGATGATCGCTTTCTTCTCGGGGATGGCGACAGGGTCCGTCGCTGGGATGTTATCTATCACGTTTAGCATATTTTCCCAAACCTCAGTTGGCTGCTTCTTTCGTTTTGCTTCGATGACCTGTATTCACTTGCATTTACTTTGTGATTATTTTCACTAACATTGTAGCACTTTCATCAGAACGCGCGAATTGCCAAATGTCACATTTGGCCGCGCAGCCAATCACGCGGTGCGTGTAGAGCGATATGACAAACTCCTTCCGCACTGGCCCGCCAGGGCCAGCCGCAACTCCGCAACGGTCGGCGCTTCAACCTTAAAGACATTCCTGCCCAGGAATTCGTCCAGGCGATGCACGTCCCCGCTTTGAATCAACGGGTAATGGGCCAGTTGCGGAAATCGGCTCCGCGCGTCGGCCAGGCTGAGATGACGCGATATCTCCAGCGCGTCGAAAGGGACATCCGTCGGCACGAATCCCAGGTTTGCCAGCAGGCTGAACGCCGCGCGATCCACATGCGCCGGGATAGCCAGGCCGCCGCACGCGTGCACGCCCTCGACAGCCCGGCGCAGCGTCATATCCGCCGACGTGATCAGCAGTTGCGACTCCGAGCGGATAAACTCACCCGTTTCATCGACGATGAATTGCTCGCCAAAGTACTCAGCGTTATTCGCCTGTCGAGGCATGCGCGCATCGACGACCGATTGCCAGCCCGCAATCTGCTCGGTGTCGTCGAACAGGCACAGCAGGTGCACTTCTTCGCGCGTCTGCAACTCCATACCCGCCAGGACGGTCAGTTCCGTACCGGCGGCCGCCCGCTGCACAGCGATGACGTTGGCGCTGGCGTTGTGGTCGGTGATGGCGATCAGGTTGATGCCGCGCTCCAGCGCCTCGTACACGATCAACGGCGGGATCATCTCAACCTCTGCGCAGGGCGAGAGCACCGTGTGGACGTGCAATTCGGCGATACAGGTGCGCATTATCCGGTGTGCAGGCCCAGCTCCCACAGCCGGCCCACGACGGTGTAGGTAGGCTCTGGCGTGGAAAGCAGATTGATTCCTTCCTGGTTGGCGCGGGCGATGCTGGCGGCGTCGGGCATGGCGCCCTCGGTGATGATGATGGCGCTGAGATCGAGCAGCGCGGCGACCGCGACGATGTTGGCGTGCGCCTGCAGCGTCACCCACACCGAACGCTTCTGCGCGCCCGCCATGACGCAACTGAGCAGGTCCGACGCATAGCCGGATGCGGGCGTCACCGCGCCGAAGTCGCGCGCCTCGGTCAGCACGACCAGTCCCAGTTCATCGACGATGGTTTGTAGTGTGATCATCACGCTCCTCTGTGGTTCCCGTCTTGCGCGCCGCGTCGCCCAGCGACTCTTGCGGCGGCATGTTGATGCGCAGCTCCAGCCGCGTGCCGCGCCCCGGCGTGGAGTCGATATACATGTCGTCCACGCAGCGCTGGATGTTTTTCAGGCCCATGCCCGCGCCAAAACCCAGTTCGCGGATGGAGTCCGGCGCGGTGGAATAACCCGGCTGCATCGCCTGTTCGACGTCGTAGATGCCGGGGCCGTCGTCGATGGCCTCCATCAGGATGCGATGCGGCTCGATCTCGATACGGATCATCCCGCCGTTGGTGGCGTGGATGATCAGGTTCATCTCGGCCTCGTAGATGGCGATGCCGCAGCGCCGCGCGATCTGCGGGCTGGCGCCCAGGCGCAACAGGGCGCGCTTGATGTGGCTGGAAGCGTTGCCGCCCTGCGCGAAGGCGCCGTGCGCGATTTTGTAGCGCAGCGTCAGGCTGGTGCGGTCGGAGACGATATCCTCGAACAGGTGACGCGCGCGGTACTTGCGCACTTCCTCTTCCTGATAGTCGTACTGCAGCGCGCGCATCACGCCGCTGGTGATGTCGCCCTTGGTGATGATGCCGACCAGCCGGTTGTCGTCGTCGACCACCGGCAGCCGCCCGACGTGGCGCTGTTCGAAGACCTTGAGCGCCTCGATCAGCGGGCTGTGCGCCTTCACCGTCAGCACCATGCGCGTCATGTACTCGCCGACCGGCGCCTGGATGTTGCTCTCGCGCAGCGCGCGGATCAGGTCTTCCAGGCTGACAATGCCGACCAGTTCGCCGTTGGCGACTACCGGCGCGCCGGAGATGCGCGCCTCGCGGAAAGTCTCCATCACCTCGCCCATCTTCGTGCCGGGCGCGATCGCGCGCGGGTCGCGCGACATGACTTCGGCGATGGTCAGTTCGTAGGCCAGCTCCTCAACGCGACTGATCAGGTTGGCGGCGCCATCGGTGATGACGCGATCGGTGCGGAGCGGTTCGGCATCCACGGTTTATCCCTCGTCGTAGGCATGCTCCAGGCTCTGCAGCCCGGCGTTGTGCAGCCGCCCGCACACCTCAAACATGCCGTGCGGGCTGCTGATGAGGGGAATCTGCTCGCGGTTAGCCAGTTGGATCATCTCTTCCGTCGGCTGCTTATCGCGCACGAAGATGATGGCCGCCACGTCGGCCATCATGGCGGTGCGCACCACCTGCGACGTGCACAGGCCGGTCAGCAGCACGGCGTCGGGCTGGCTGTAGGCCAGCACGTCGCTCATCAGGTCGGCACCGCAGCCGCCCCGCACATCGCGGTTCAGGTCGGCGCCTCTGGTCAACACCGCGCCGTCTATGAGCTGGATCAGCTCAGTAAGTTTCATGTCTATCGCGCATCCGTGATTCAGGTTCGGGCGTCGAACGGATACAAAAAGGTCGAGACTCCAACCGGTGCAATTCACCTCATCGAGCCTCGACCCTGTTTCGGCATCCAGCCAGTGCGCCGGCCCGCTTACGATAGCGTGCCGGTCGGGTCAGGGCGCCAGGATTGCAGCACCTTCATGTAGTTCGCCCGCTCGATGACGGCCGGCTGGGCCAGATTCACCTGGCTCAGGCTGCCGATCATCTGGCTGACAGATTCGTATTCGCGTTCCTCCATCCAGCGCGTCATGCCGTCTAGAATCTGGTTGATGCGCTCCACGCCGTGCTCCAGCAGTTCCGAGGCCATCATGGCGATTTTCGCGCCGGCCATCAGCGCCTTCAGCACATCGCCCGTGTTGTGCACGCCGGTGGTAATCGCCAGGTCCATGGGCACGCGCCCGTGCAGGATAGCCACCCAGCGCAACGGCAGGCGCAGCTCGTTGGAGGTGCTCAGCACCAGGTGCGGCACCACTTCGAGACGGTCGAGGTCGAAGTCGGGCTGGTAAAAGCGGTTGAACAGCACCAGCGCATTCGCGCCCTGCGCGGCCAGCCGGTACGCCATATTCGCCGTGGCGCTGAAGAACGGGCTTGGTTTGACGGCCACCGGGATGGTGACCGATTTCTTCACGTCGCGCACCACATCCAGGTACATCTGCTCCACTTCGGCGCCGCTGCGCAGCAGGTCGGTGGCGATGTAATACAGGTTCAACTCCAGGCCGTCGGCCCCGGCTTCCTGAATGCGCTGCGCGTAATCCACCCAGCCGCCCGTGGATACACCGTTCAGGCTGCCGATGATGGGGATATGCGTAGCAGCCTTCGCCCGGCTGACCAGGTTCAGATACTCGTCCGGGCCGATGTTATAGTGCGCCAGATCCGGGTAATAACTGGCCGCCTCGGCGTAGCTCTCCGCCCCGTAACTCAGGTAATGGTCGAGCACGCGGCTCTCATAGTTGATCTGCTCCTCGAACAGGGAGTACATCACAATCGCGGGCGCGCCGGCGTCTTCCAGCCTGCGGATGCTGTCCAGGTTTCTGGACAGCGGCGATGCCGACGGCACAATCGGGTGCTTGAGCTTCAGACCCATGTAAGTCGTGGTTAAATCCATCGTTGACATGCTCTTATGCCTTGGCCTGCTGATCCAGCTTGCGCCAGCGCTCCGTGACTTCCTTCTGCGCCTCCGCCATCAACCGTTCGGCGGTGGCCGGATCGCTCTGCACCAGCATACGATAGCGCGTCTCGTTATAGGCGTAATCCTTCAGCGTCACCTTCGGCGCCGCGGAGTCCAGGACGAATGGATTCTTGCCCTGCTCGGCCAGTCGCGGGTTGTAGTGATACAGCGGCCAGTAGCCGGAATCGACCGCCAGTTTCTGCTGGTTCATCCCCTTGGACATATCGATGCCGTGCGCGATGCAGTGGCTGTAGGCAATGATGAGCGACGGCCCTTCGTAGGCTTCCGCCTCAAGGATCGTGCGCACCGTCTGCGCGTCGCTGGCGCCCATGGCGACGGCGGCGACGTACACCTTGCCGTAGCTCATCGCCATCGCGCCCAGGTCCTTCTTGCCGCTGGGCTTGCCGCCCGCCGCGAACTTGGCGACCGCGCCCATCGGGGTGGACTTGGACGCCTGGCCGCCGGTGTTGGAGTACACCTCGGTATCGAGCACCAGGATGTTCACGTTCAACCCGCTGGCCAGCACATGATCCAGCCCGCCGTAGCCGATGTCGTAGGCCCAGCCGTCGCCGCCGATAATCCACACGCTCTTCTTCACCAGCAGGTCGGCCAGGCTGTTCAGGTCTTTGGCGATGGCGGCGTTCTCGTCGCCCAACCCGCGCAGCTTCAACTTCAGTTCCGCCACGCGCTGCCGCTGCGCGGCGAAGCCGGCTTCGTCGGTCTGTGTCGCATTCAGCAGCGCGTCGGCCAGCTCGGGGCCGACCTGGTCGCGCAGGCGGGCGACGAGTTCGCGCGCGTACTGCGTCTGCTGATCGATGGTCAGCCGCATGCCCAGGCCGAATTCGGCGTTGTCCTCGAACAGCGAGTTGGACCAGGCCGGGCCGCGCCCTTCCTTGTTGAACGTCCACGGCGTGGTGGGCAGGTTGCCGCCATAGATGCTGGAGCAGCCGGTGGCGTTGGCGACGACCGCGCGGTCGCCGAACAACTGGCTGACCAGTTTGATGTAGGGCGTCTCGCCGCAGCCGGCGCATGCGCCGGAGAACTCGAACAGCGGCTGCAGCAACTGCACGTTCTTCACATTGTTGAACTTCAGGCTGTCGCTGTGCGATATATCAGGCAGCTTCAGGAAGAAATCCCAGTTCTCGCGCTCGGTTTCGCGCAGCGGCAGTTGCGGCTCCATGTTGATGGCCTTGCGGCCGGCGGCGCTCTTGTTCTTGGCCGGGCAGGCTTCCACGCACAGCGCGCAGCCGGTGCAGTCCTCGACCGCCACCTGCAGCGTGTACTTCATGCCGGGCAGTTCCTTCCAGCGCGCCGCGCTGGACTTGAAGGTGGCCGGGGCGCCGGCCAGTTCCGCCGCGTCGTAGGTCTTGGCGCGGATGACGGCGTGCGGGCACACCAGCACGCATTTGCCGCACTGGATGCACACGTCGGTGTCCCACACGGGTACTTCCAGCGCGATGTTGCGCTTCTCCCACATGGCCGTGCCGGTCGGATACGTGCCGTCCACGGGGATGGCGCTCACCGGCAGCAGGTCGCCGTCGCCGGCGATGATCTTCGCCGTGAAGTTCTTGACGAAGTCGGGCGCGCTGGACGCCACGACGTCCGGCATGCCGTTCGCGCCGCTGACCTGCGCGGGCACTTTCAGTTCGTGCATATTCTCGATGCTGGCGTCCACGGCGGCGTAGTTCATCTTCACCACCGCTTCGCCGCGCTTGCCGTAGGTCTTCTTGATGGCCTTCTTGATCTGCTCGATGGCCTCATCCCGCGGCAGCACGCCGCTGATGGCGAAGAAGCAGGTCTGCATGACGGTGTTGACGCGGTTGCCCATGCCCGCCTTCCTGGCGACGTCGTAACCGTCGATGACGTACACCTTCAACTGCTTGTCGATGATCTGCTGCTGCACCTTGCCGGGCAGTTCGTTCCAGGTCTGATCGGCGCCGAACGGGCTGTTGATGAGCAGCGTCGCGCCGTGCGCAGCCAGTTCGAGCACGTTGTAGCGCTCGAAAAAGCCGAACTGGTGCACCGCCACGAAGTTGGCATGCCGGATCAGGTACGTGCTCTTGATCGGGCGGGGTCCGAAGCGCAGGTGCGAGATCGTGCGCGAGCCGGACTTCTTCGAGTCGTACACGAAGTAGCCCTGCACGTAGTTGGTGGTCTCTTCGCCGATGATCTTGATGGAGTTCTTATTCGCGCCGACGGTGCCGTCGGCGCCCAACCCGTAGAAGACGGCGCGCACGACATCGTCCGCCTCGGTGTTGAACTCGGGGTCGTAGTCGATGCTGTTGTGGGTGACGTCGTCGTGGATGCCGACGGCGAAGTGGTTCTTCGGCTGTGCCTTCTTCATCTCGTCGAAGATGCCCTTGACCATGGCCGGGCTGAATTCCTTCGACGCCAGACCGTAGCGCCCGCCGATGGCGCGCACACCGGACCTGCCGGCTTCGAACAGCGCCGTGACCACATCCTGGTACAGCGGTTCGCCGGCCGAACCGGGCTCCTTGGTGCGGTCCAGCACGGCGACGACTTTGGCGCTCTGCGGCAGCGCCGCCAGCAGGTGCTCTGCCGACCACGGGCGGTACAGGCGCACTTTGACCAGGCCGACCTTCTCGCCCTGTTTCTGCAGATATTCGACGGTCTCCTCAACGGCTTCACAGCCGGAACCCATCATGACGATCACGCGCTCGGCATCGGGCGCGCCAAAGTAGTCGAACAGGCGATACTGCCGCCCGGTCAGGCCGGCGAACTTGTCCATCGCTTTCTGCACGATGGCCGGGGTCGCCAGATAGAAGGGATTGGACGATTCGCGCCCCTGGAAGTACACATCCGGGTCCTGTGCCGCGCCGCGCATGACCGGGTGGTCGGGCGACAGTGCGCGGGCGCGGTGCGCCTGCACCAGGTCGTCGCTGACCATGGCGCGCATATCGTCGTCGCTGAGCATCTCGATCCTGGTCACCTCGGCTGACGTACGGAAGCCGTCGAACACGTGCAGGAAAGGCACACGCGCTTCCAGTGTGGCGGCGCGCGCCACCAGCGCCAGGTCCATCACTTCCTGCCCGGAGTTGGAGAACAGCATGGCCCAGCCCGTGGAACGGGCGCTCATCACGTCGCTGTGATCGCCGAAAATCGACAGCGCCTGCACCGCTAGGGCGCGCGCCGCGATGTGGAACACCGTGCTGGTCAGTTCGCCGGCGATCTTATACATGTTGGGGATCATCAGCAGCAGGCCCTGGCTGGCCGTGAACGTGGTCGCCAGCGCGCCGGTCTGCAGTGCGCCGTGGACAGCACCCGCGGCGCCGCCTTCGGACTGCATTTCCTTCACGACGGGGACGGAGCCCCACAGGTTCTTCCTGCCCTCGGCCATCCATTGATCGGCATATTCGCCCATGGTGGAGGAGGGGGTGATGGGATAGATCGCAATTACTTCATTCGTTTTATAGGCAACGTAGGCCGCAGCCTCGTTGCCCTCAATCGTCTCTAGAGGTCGATTCATCACGCGCTCCTATGAAAGTTCTTTCTGACGATAAATTATCGACCGCTTATCGAATTTGAAAAGTCACGTTCAGTTGTGATAACAGGTGATTTTTATCATCAATTTGTGAATAAATTCACAGGGGTTATG
>JAKALH010000117.1 GCA_021813225.1 Chloroflexota bacterium | reverse complement strand
TCGGGTCGGCAGCCAGATAGCGCGCCATCTCGATATTGAACTCGGCCAGGGTGATGGGTTGGCCGTTCACACGCGCCGCCAGACCTGCGTTGGTTGGGGTGGCGGTCG
Organism: Chloroflexota bacterium; assembly: GCA_021813225.1. GTDB lineage: Bacteria > Chloroflexota > Anaerolineae > J036 > Brachytrichaceae > CAIXPS01. Next base: position 7,718 of record JAKALH010000117.1, on the reverse strand, counting down.
CGCTCGGCGTCGGCGTCGGCATGGAGTTGACGATCACCGGCGTTGTTGTCCCGCTGATTGTGGCCTCAATCACCGGGCCTGGCGTAACAGTTCCCCCGACGAACACCGAAGCGGAACGCGCGCTATCGGCAGAACAGGCAGCCAGGAGCAGGATTGCAGCCGACAGCGACAATGTTATCGTACGCAATGCGCGGTTCGTGAGTATCTCCATGTTGTGCGAATCTTCTATCCGGGCGGCGCTACTCAACTTCGTCCCAGTTCTTGCCCACGGCAACATCCGCGCGCAGTTTCACGCTCAGCGGATAAGCGTTTTCCATCTCATCCCTGACCAGCCCGCAAATGACTTCCACCTCATTGGCGGGGCACTCGAGGACCAGTTCATCGTGCACCTGCAGGATGAGTTTTGCCTGGTAGCCGCCCTGCTGCATGGCCCGATGTGTCTTGATCATGGCAATCTTCATTATATCGGCGGCGGAACCCTGAACGGGGTGGTTGATGGCTTCGCGCTCCGCCCTGCGGCGGAGTTGATCGTTCACGCGCGCATCGCTGCCCTGCAATTCGGGGAAGTAGCGACGCCTGCCGAGAATCGTTTCCACATAGCCGATTCTGGCCGCCTTCTGCTTGGTGTCGTCCAGCCAGGCGCGCACGCGCGGGAAGCGCTCGAAGTATTTGCGGATGAAATCCTGGGCCTCAACCTGCGTCATGCCGGTGCTCTGCGCCAGCGCAAAAGGCCCCATGCCATAAGCGATGCCGAAATTGATGCGCTTGGCAAAGCTGCGCTGCATGGCCGTGACGTCTTTCAGTGGCGTGTCGTATATTGCCGCCGCGGTGGTCGCATGGATGTCTTCGCCGCGCGCGAAAGCCGCTTTGAGGGTCGTGTCGTCGGCCAGGTGCGCCAGGATGCGGAGTTCCACCTGAGAATAGTCGGCGCTGATCAGCCGCCAGCCTTTGCGCGGGATGAACGCCTTCCTGACGCGCCGGCCGATTTCCGATTTGATAGGGATGTTCTGCAGGTTGGGATTGGAAGAAGACAGGCGTCCGGTCACTGCCCCGGCCTGATTGTAGTCGGTGTGCAACCTGCCGGTGTTCGGATTGATCAACGCCGGCAGCGCGTCGACATAAGTGCCTTTGAGCTTGCTCAACTCGCGATGCTGCAGGATCAGCGGGATGATTTCATGCTTGCCCTGCAACGACTCGAGGACGTCGGCTGCGGTGGAGAAGGTGCCTCCAGCCGTTTTTCGCAAACCCTGTGTCGGCAACTGCAGTCGACCGAACAGGACATCAGACAATTGCTGCGTCGAGTTGATGTTGAACACCGTCCCGGCACTGTTGTAAATATCGCGCTCAAGGGCATGCAGCTTCTCGGTCATTTCCGCCGATAGAGCGGCCAGATACTTGACATCCAGTGCAACACCGGTAAGCTCCATATCCAGTAATACCTGGATCAGCGGCAGTTCAACTTCATTGAACAGGCGCTCCTGGTTACGCTGTCGCAGGATGGGTTCCAGTATTTCCGCCAGCCGCCAGGTGGCGTCGGCATCCGCAGCGGCGTAAGGCGCAACGCGCTCAACGGGCACCTCGCGCATGGTGATCTGGTTCCTGCCTTTGCCGATGAGTTCGCCGATGTGCGTCATCTGCCAGCCCAGATAGGAGAACGCCAGTTGTTTCAGCCCCAGCGAAGGGCTGCCGGGATCGCATAGAAACTGGGCGACCATCGTGTCAAATACGGGTTTCTCGATGGTGATGCCCACACCCTGCAACACTTCCAGATCGAACTTGGCATTGTGCGCCATCAGTTGAGTCCCCGCGCGCCTCAGTGCCTGCGCCAGCGGCTGCATCTTTGAGGATGAGGGATCGATGTGATACGACCCGTCGGCGTGCGGCCGGCTGTCGCAGGGAACAAACCAGGCTTCGCCTGCGCGCACGGTCAATGAGACGCCGACCAGTTCCGACTGCAGGGGGTCCGCGCCGGTCGTCTCCGTATCGAAAGCGATTCGATCGGCCTGGTTCAACTGCGCCAGCAGTTCCTTGTATGTCTCATCACTGTTGACAAGGCGTGTGTGTGTGGGCACGTTAGTTGATGGCACGGCAGCCGGGAGTTTCTCACCGGAGATGATTGGTTGGCTGCCGGCGGGCTGCAGGTCGTCGCTGGCAAATAACCCGAGCTGGCTGCCGGACTCCTCCGGCCCACCGCTGGCGCTGGTAACTTCCTGATCGCGCTGCGTCACCGGTATGCGCTTTATCAGGCTGCTGAATTCCAGTTCCCGGAAGAGGTTCAACGTGCGCCGGTAATCCACTTCCGCCTTGCAGGCGTCCCACTCGACCCCTATCGGAACATTCGTGCGGATCGTCACGAGGTCGCGACTGAGGTATGCTGAATCCCGGTTTGCTTCCAGCGCGGTCCTGGCGCGATTGGGTGCGACCTCATCCAGATGATCGTAAATGCCGTCGAGGGTGGTGTATTTCTGCAGCAGTGCCTGTGCGGTTTTCTCGCCGATGCCCTTGACGCCGGGAACGTTATCCGAAGCATCGCCGATTAAGGCCTTGTAGTCGATCAGTTGATCTGTGCGGACGCCATAGCGCTCAAGTACTGTCGCCTCGTCATAGACGATCGTATCGTCAAAAGAGCGGCCGGAAGTCAGCACTTTGATATGCGGCTGCACGAGTTGCAGTGCGTCGCGGTCGCCGGTGACCAGGATCACGTCCATCCCCTCGGCGCTGCCGCGCGTGGAAAGTGTTCCCAGTACGTCGTCAGCCTCATAATCCTCGGCGGTGTAAATCGGCACACCCAATGCCGTGACAACCTGCTGGATGCGCTTCATCTGCTGCACCAGCTCATCAGGCATTTTGGCGCGGGTGCCTTTATATTCCGGATACAGCTTGTCTCGGAAGGTCTTTCCGACGTCGAATGCGACGGCAATGTAGTCGGGCTGCTCCTGCTTCCAGACCTTCAGGAGCATGTTGGTGAAAAAGAATACCGCACCCGTCATTTCGTCGCTGCCGTCCGGATGTTTGACAGAGAGCGTCTGGGCGCGCGCCGATGCAAAAAACGCACGATAGGCCAGCGAATGCCCGTCGATGAGCATCAGCTTGGGGCGATTGGCTGAGATTCTCTGTGTCATAAGCCAATCTTACTTCACGTCAGTGGCTGTCCTGCCCCCCCACCGAGGACCTTAGCTGACCGAGCGCTACCGCGCTGCAAGTCACTCCGCTGAACCCGGCAGCGGGACGGTACAATGTGCGCCATGATAAGCCCAATCGCCGCCCGTGACTCTCAACAATTGCTGCTCGCGAGCTGGTTAATAACCTCGGCAGACACAGCCCCGCAACCCGATGCCGGTGTATTAGTAGAGAACGGCCGGGTGACGGAAACTGCCGCGAATGATGTCTTACGCGCCCGATATCCACACGCATCAATCGTTGACCTGTCTGGAAAGGCGATATCACCCGGCTTCGTGGATTCACACCGGCACTGTTATGGTGTTCTGGCACATGGCATTCCTGCAGACAATGCCCCCGAAGACTTCTGGGCATTTCTGAATGATTTCTGGTGGGGGCGCATCGAAGACCGCCTGGATCACGAAATGCTGCGCGCCGCCATGAACCTGTCCTGTTACGACATGATCAATAGCGGTATCACAACTTTCTTCGACTGCCTGGAAGCGCCCAATGCACTGCCAGGCGGGCTGCATATGCAAGGCGAGGTCGTCCGGCGCTGGGGGCTGCGTGGTATGTTGTGTTTTGAGGCGACCGAGCGGGTCAGCAGGGCGAATGCGGACCTGGGACTGCGCGAAAATGTAGAGTTTATCCAGGAATGCCGCCGAAGCGGTGAACCGGCGAACAGGTTGGTTACTGGCGCAATGTGCCATCATACGACCTTCACTTGCAGCGACGACTTTATCCGGCGCGCGCATGCGCTGGCGCATGAGCACCACACGCTGTTGCACTTCCATTGTGCAGAAGGCACGTATGAACCCGAGCAATGCCTTAAGCAGCACGGCAAACGCACGATCGAACACTATGAGAGCCTGGGTGTGCTGGACGAGACAACGATGGCGTCCCAGTGTGTACAACTGTCTCCTCGCGAAGTTGAGATTGCCGGCGAACGTCGCATCAAGGTAACGTCGATGCCGCTGTCGAACTGCGAGGTCGGCGGAGGTTTTGCGCCGGTGCCTGAACTGCGCCATGCGGGTGCCACGGTTGGGCTGGGCACGGATGGCTACGTGGCGAACTTTTTCGCTTCGCTGCGCGGTGCCTTCCTGCTGCATAAAGCGCGCCTGCTCGATCCACGCGCGATGCCGGCGCATACGGTCTGGCAGATGGCGACCCGCGACGGCGCGCACGCGATGAGATTGACGGATGTCGGCACTCTGCAAGCTGGCTCCAGCGCCGACATCATCGCTAGCGATCTCGATACCCCAACGCCGATTACCGCCGGCAATCTGCTGGAGCAGCTCATCCTGTGGCGCGATGCCCAGCACGTCGACAGCGTCATGTGCGCCGGGCGCTGGTTAAAACGGCACCACGAAGTGCTGGGTGCTGATCCGGCAGCACTGCGCGCCAGGACGCGCGAGGCGGCTGCGCGGTTATGGGGCAGGTAGTCGCTCTGCAGACTCCGCTGCGCCATTACTACCCAGGGCGCGACTGCCGACAATCTGAATGGTCAAATTCGCCAGTATCATCAGCCACAGGTTCCGTGTTGCCAGATATAGTAAACCGCTGGAGAGCAGGCAGGCCAGCCGCAGGACCAGGCGCTGCCGCGCCTCAATAGACTGTAGCCACGCGCCTGCCTGGGGATGCGCCAACCACTCCAGCGCAACTGCTGCTGTTCCGACCACGACGCCCCAGTAGGGATCGTTGAGCAGCAGGGCAGGCGCTGCACGATAGAAAACCCAGTGTGCTTCGCTGTAGAAGGCGTCGCGAACAGCCTGGATGCCTATTGACCATGGCAGGCCGTGAGGTCCTGATTTTCCAATAACCCACAAGAGCACCACGACCCCACTGGCCGTTACCGCAGCGATGCCAAAACCCCGCACCCAGTTTGCGAAAGTGAATCCGGCGATATGGTCCGGGCTGGCAAGGTCGGCGCCCAGGGCGAGCAGATTCACACCGGCTGCGCCGGTTATCAGCGCAACAAATGGTATGCCGACCATGAATAGAAACAGTGCAATCTCGCGCCCGACCGCGCCATACGGCGACTTGTCAATCACGCTGATCCATCTGCCGCCTTCTGCGTGGAAGACCCAATAGACGCCTGCCGTCCCAATCAGTAACGTCAATAGTGTGATCAGTGAAATGAACATGGTGTCGAAACCGGCATGTGTTTATACCAGCCCCATGGCGGCTGCAACCAGACTGATGACAACGGCACCGATGAGTATATAGGACGGTTTGATATTCAACGGCTTAACCAGAAGATAGCACAGCATGACGATTGTGAGCTGACCAGCGGCATTAAGGAGTAAACTGGCCGGCGAGTTACCGGTTGATATCGTTAAGCCGGTGACTGTGCGGGTTGCAGCCAGAACGCCCAGCATGAAGGCGCCGGCCGTTTCTGCAACCGCAATCCAGCGCTTCAGCATCGGGCTTGACAATATAGCCACGACGGCATCGCGCCCCTTTCTATAGCCTGCGAAAAAAGCGCCCGACGATATCGCCAGCATCAGCGGACAGATCAACGCCAGATAGATCAGCACCCCGGCGGCAGGCGGAACCAGGCCGTGCGGCTGCATCACCACGGGTAGTGCCGTGGACAGGACCAAAGGCAACAATGCGCCCTGCGATACACTATCGCCGAAACCGGAGATGGCGCCCATCAGGACCTGCCTGGTTTCGATAATTGACTCGGCGCTGGTCCGCCCCATCGCATGTTCTTTCTCAAGCTTGAGCATAGTGCCTGTCAGCACGGAACCCCAGTTAGGCTCAACATTGAAGAATGCGAGGTGACGTTGCAGCGCCTGAGCGCGCTCCTGCACGTCAGGATATAGCCTGCCGATTGCGGGTGCCAGAGCCGCAGCCAGTCCGCTGCCTTGCAGCCGTTCGAAACTGTAACTTGAGTGGCTGAAGAACTGCCACAGGATGAATGCCAACCAGCTGGAACGCCCATATATCTCTTTCGGTCGTATGCGAGCCGCTGCCAGTTCGCGCGCCGCAAGTAGTATCAGAGCCGCCGGCATCAGAATGCCGAAATCCGCCTGGGTCAGGGTGTACAGGGCAAAGCCAACCAGAAACGCAGGAACACCGCGCCCTGTAAAGACGAATTTCATGGCGAGAGCGATGCCGAGCGCCGCTGCAAGGCTTGAGCCTGCCAGTCCCAGGCCGCGCAATAGAAACGATGGCGCCATAACCAGTATGGCATTCAGGAGGGGAGGGACCACATAGGCCAGAATACCAGCAGCCGGCAGGGTGATTGCCAGCAGTAATGCCTGTGCAGGCACGATATTCCACCATACCACGGCGCGGGAGTTGCCCCGGTCCGCGCACTGCTCGATGCGGCGCACGATGCGATTATCAAGCGACATGCGCAGAGACAGCAGCGCGAATCCCAGATTGCCCAGCAGGACGCCAACCAGCACACCTAAACCAGCAGCCTGCGCGGAATCCGGAACCGCTGCGGTTATAGCCACCGTCGAGCCAAGAATTCCGGCCAGCGCTGCGTCGCCTGTGCCCAGTGTCCCGCCCACGGACATGTAACCCAGGTACAAGATATTGATCAACGCTCCTGTCATCAGGCCGCGTTCCGGATCGCCGAGGACGATGCCAACCAGCAGACCATTAACCAGAGGGCGCCATGTGGTGAAATAGCCCAGGCCGCCGAGGAACGAGGTGTTCGCGGCAAAGTATAGAAGGCCGATCAGCAGTGCTTGCGGGAGAGATACTGGCATCAGGGTCCTGCGATGCGCTTTTTGACATCGGATGGGATCATCTGTAGATACACATCGACGCCATCCCGCCTTAGTTGCGACAGCATTTCCACCTCGCTGGCGGATGCCGCGATGCTGCGCCAGAGCGGTTTGCGACCGGGTGCCATGCCAATTCCGCCTATATTCAAAGTACGGTAGGCGTAGCGAAGGTGCAGTTGTGCCGCCGCCGCCACGGTTCTCAGCAGAACCAGCGTATGGCTTGGGTCCGTCTCAATCGTTGGAAGCTGACTGGCCGCCTCATCGATAGGTGTCACACTCAGCAAGGTGGAAGACGGCATCGCCAACTGCATGATCTGGCGGCTGAAAGCATCGGCAGCCGCTTCATCATCTGCCACCAGGATGCGATTAATTGATAACAGGCGTACCCACACCGCCATCACCTGACCGTGGATGAGTCTGTCGTCGACGCGGATTAGGCTGATCATGTAGAAAACCGGAAGGGCAGGCGCACGAATCCAGGCGCGCCTGCCCTTTTATTGGATGGTCTCTACAGGACTTGAACCTGTGACCTCACGGATGTGAACCGTGCGCTCTAACCAACTGAGCCAAGAGACCAATGCATTTATTATACGCGAGCCAGTACGGCAGGCAAGGGCACGGTTAATATCAAGCCGAAAGTAACGAACGATACACGGCCACTGTCTCTGCGGCGATCTGCTCCATAGAATAGTGCGCGATAGCGCGTGTGCGCCCGCGCGTGGCCAGGTCTGCACACAGCGCGGGTTGGCTGGCAAGTCGCTCAATGTGACGGCGCAGGCTGGCCGTGTCGTTCTCGTTAAAAACCAGACCCGCGTC
>JAKALH010000116.1 GCA_021813225.1 Chloroflexota bacterium | reverse complement strand
CATCACTTACGGGGACGCGCTTGAGTTGGTGGGCTACTACCTGCCCAAACCGCGCACGTACCGCACCGGCATCATGATGATCACCCTGTTCTTCAAGCCGCTGCGCCCGCTTACGCAGGAGTATCGCCTGCGCCTGGATGCCTTCGCGCTGGACGGCCGCTCGCTGGAACTCTACAACGAAGCGCCTGCCGACGAATCCCCGCTCAGCGCCTGGCAGCCGGGGCAGATCTACCAGCAGACGCGCTATATGACCATCTGGCCGACGGTCGATGCGCCGCTGCTGGCCACCTACAAGGTCAGTTGGATCGACCCGCAGACCGGTCAGGCGCTGCCGGCGCGCTGCGGCAAAGGCGCGTGCGATTCCAAGGTGGGCGTGATCCCGATCGCGCTCGACTATGCCGCGGTGTCGCCGTGGCTGCATGCGCCGGCGCAGGATTACATCGGGGCAGGCAGCGAACTGGCGCTGTTGCACGCCGCGTTTGACCCCGCGGCGCATGCCGGGCAGACCGTCGTGGTGACCACGACATGGCGCATGGAAGCCCGCAGCGTCGCTGATCTGACGCTGTTCGTGCACGTCGTCTCGCTGGATGGCAAGCTGGCTGCTCAACTGGACGCGCAGCCGCACGGGGGCGCCTATCCGACGCACGCCTGGCACCGCGGCGAGGTGGTTATCAATCAGTCCAGCATACGGCTGCCGCCGGAACTGCCGGCGGGGAAGTATGCCGTCGTGCTGGGCGCGTACCGCTCGGATAACCAGCAGGGCGTGCCGGCGCGCAGCGCCTCTCAGCAGAATGAACGGCTGCCGGGCGACACGATTTCGCTGGGCTGGCTGGATGTCGCTCACTAGCTAAAATGGAATGACAGTTCATGAACAACAGCACTAACGGCGATTTTTCAAATCAGGATATTGCCGCCGCCTTCTACAGCCACCCCATCTATGCTGTCCTGCGCGCCCTGGAGGCGCAGCGCGACGTCGGCCTGACCGCTGCCGAGGCGGACAGGCGCCTGGCCGAACATGGCCTGAACGAATTGCCCGCCGGCCAGAAGATATCGCTGCTGCGCATGTTCCTGGCGCAATTCCAGGATTTCGTCGTCATCCTGTTGATCGTCGCATCGGCGGTCTCCATCGCGCTTGGCGACATGATCGAAGGGCTGGCGATCATCACGATCGTGGTCCTGAACGCCGTCGTCGGGTTGATACAGGAGCGGCGCGCCGATGCGGCGCTGGCTGCGCTGAAAAAGATGGCGGCGCCCGATGCCCAGGTGCTGCGCGACGGCACGCGCGTGCGCGTCCCGGCGCGCGAACTGGTGCCGGGCGATATCGTGTTCCTGGAGGCCGGCAACTATGTGCCGGCGGATATCCGCCTGATCGAGTCGTTCAACCTGAAGATCAACGAGTCCGCTCTGACCGGCGAGAGCGAAGCGGTCTCCAAACGCGCCGAAGCCGAGATCAAGGTCGGTTCGGCCATCGGCGAGCGCATCAACACCGCCTTCAGCAGCACGCTGATTACCTACGGGCGCGCCAAAGGCGTCGTCGTCGGAACCGGCGCGCGCACCGAGATCGGGTTGATCGCCAGCATGCTGAACGAGATCGAGGAAGAAAGCACCCCGCTGCAGAAGCGCCTGAACCAGCTCGGCAAGACGCTCAGCATCGTGGCGCTGGTGTTGTGCGCGCTGGTGTTCGTGGCGGAAGTGCTGCGCAACACCGATCTGGCAGTGTTGACCGCGTCCGGCATCGCCGCCTATGTCGCCAGGTATTCGCAGAACATCACCGAGTTCTTCATCCTGGCGGTGAGCCTGGCCGTGGCGGCAGTGCCGGAAGGGCTGGCCGCCGTGGTCACGATCAACCTGGCGCTGGGCATGCGCGAGATGGTCAGGCGCAACGTGCTGATCCGGCGGCTGTCGGCGGTGGAGACGCTGGGCAGCGCGACGGCCATCTGCACCGACAAGACCGGCACGCTTACGCAGAATGCCATGAACGTGGTGCGCATCTACGCTGGGGGGCGCGCCTGGCGCGTGAGCGGCGAGCGCTACGAGCCGAAAGGGAAGATCGAGGAAATTCGAGATCAGAGATTTGAGGTTGGAAGTCGGAAGCCGGAAGCCAGAAGTCGGAAGTCGGAAATCGGAAGCCAGAAGTCGGAAGGCGGAAGTCAGGGACTGGGAAGCGCAGGCGCGCAATCTCCAATCCCCGATTCCCAATCTTCGCTCTATCAACTTCTACTGAGCGGGCTGCTGGCAAGCGATGCGCTGCTGGAAGAGACGGGCGAAGAAGCCGAACGGAAAACCTACCGCATGGTCGGCGATCCCACCGAGGGGGCGCTGATCGTGGCGGCCGCGAAGGCCGGCATCTGGCGCTCCGAGGCGGAACAACAGTACCCCCGCGTGGCCGAAGTGCCGTTCGACGCCGAGCGCAAGATGATGACCACCATACACGCGGCGAAGGGAGCGCCGGGGCAGCCGGGCGGCGACGGAGGGGACGGGATGGTCGCGTTCACCAAAGGTGCGCCGGATATCGTGCTGTCGAACTGCACGCACTTCGTGTGCGATGACGGTTCCGTGCGGCCGCTGCGCGACGAAGACCGCCGGCGCATCCTGGCGGTCAACACGGCTATGGCTACGGACGCGCTGCGCGTCCTGGCTGCGGCGAGGCGGAATCTGCCCGCGCAGGAGGCCGCCATTTCGAGCGCGCCGGACGCCGCCGCCGTCGAGCATGACCTGACCTTTCTGGGGCTGTTCGGCATGATCGACCCGCCGCGGCCGGAAGTCGCCGCCGCCATCGAGACGGCCCGGCGCGCCGGCATCCGCACCTTGATGATCACCGGCGACCATGCCGTGACTGCGCGCGCCATCGCGCGGCAGGTCAACCTGGCCGGGGACGCGCCAGAAGTGGTGAACGGGGCGGAGATTCAGGCGATGGATGACGCGCAGTTGACAGAGCGTGTACGGCATGCCAGCGTGTTTGCGCGCGTCTCGCCGGAGCACAAGGTGCGCATCGTGACCGCCATGCGGAACAACGCCAACATCGTGGCGATGACGGGCGACGGCGTGAACGACGCGCCGGCGTTGAAGCGCGCCGACATCGGCGTGGCGATGGGCATCACCGGCACGGACGTGAGCAAAGAGACCGCCGATATGGTGCTCACCGACGACAACTACGCCAGCATCGTGGGCGCCGTCGAGCAGGGGCGCATCATCTACTCCAACATCCGCAAGTTCGTGTTCTACCTGCTGGGCAGCAACGTGGCCGAGATTGCCATCATCTTTATATCGACCGTGCTGGGCCTGAAAAGCCCGCTGACGGCTATTCAACTGCTGTGGCTGAATCTGGTGACCGACGGCGCGCCGTCGCTGGCGCTGGGGTTGGAGAAGGGCGACCCCGACATCATGAAAATGCGCCCGCGCCCGCCCGGCGAGCCGATCATCAACCGGCGCATGCTGCTGGGGATGCTGTCGCAGACGCTGGCGCTGCTGGTCGTGGTGCTGGGCATTTACATGATTGCGCTGAACCTGTACCCGCAGCAGGCCCAGACGATGGGCTTTCTGACGCTGTCGTTCGCGGAGCTGCCGCTGGCGTATACGTCGCGCTCCGAGCGCTACTCGCTGCTGAAGATCGGCGTGTTTTCGAACCGGGCGATGCAGTGGGCGGTGCTGTCGTCCGTGGCCGGCCTGCTGCTGGTGACCTATGTTCCGTTCCTGAACGTCGTCTTCGACACGGTGCCGCTGGGGCTTGAACACTGGCTGTTGCTGTTGCCGGCTGTTCTGGTGTCGGCGCTGGTGGCGGAACTGACCAAGTTTGTGGCGCGCCGCATGGGCTGGTCCTGAGCCGGACGGCTGAGGATGGGCTATCATACTCGCGACATGCTGCGAACGTTGAAGATTTATCCGGCGTTGCTGCGCGCCTACTGGCAGCGCGCGCTCGTATACCGGGCGACCTATCTGGTCGTGCTGGTCAACGCCTCTTTCCCGCTGGTTATGATGGCTATCTGGATCGGCCTGGCGCAGGGCGGCGCCATTCAGGGGTACGGAGCGGCGGGTTTTGCCGCGTACTACCTGGCCGCCATCCTGGTGCGGCGCATTACCGGCTGCGGCATTGTGCGGGATATTGAACTGCTGGTGCGCAACGGCGATCTGTCGGTATACCTGCTGCGGCCGCTCGACGTGGTGCACTTCTACATCGCGCGCATCCTGACCGCGCGCCTGATTACGATCCCGATCGTGGCGGCGCCGGTCTTGATTGGGATGCTCATCACGCCCGGCATCCAGCTTAACCTGACGCCGTACAATCTGGCGCTGTTTGCGCTGGCGTGCGCGGTGGGCCTCGCGTTCGAGTTCACCGCCCAGTACGCCATCGGCGGGCTGTCGTTCTGGATGACGCAGGCGCACGGGGCGTCGGCTGCCTTCACGCTGGCTGAGTCCTTCCTGGGCGGCTATATCGTGCCGCTGGCGCTGTTCCCGGCGACCCTGCAGATTGTGCTACAGGCGCTGCCGTTTCAGAGCAGCGTGGCGCTGCCGGTTGAAATCCTGATCGGGCGCGTAACGCCGGACGCCGCCGCCGCGCGCATTCTGCTGTGCGCGGCCTGGGTGTTTGCGATTGCGCTGGGCGCACGGCTGATCTGGCGCGCGGGGGTGCGGTCGTTCAGCGCGGTGGGCGCATGAAACGCTATCTGAGGCTGCTGGCGCTGTTCTTCAAAAACAGCCTGCAGGTGGACATGGAGTACCGCGTCAACTTCGCGGGGCTGCTGTTCATGTCGCTGATGGACGCGACGTGGTCGGTGGGGGGAGCCGTGCTGTTCTACAGCCATCGCTCCTCAATCGGGGGGTGGTCATTCAACGAGACACTGGTCGTGATCGGGCTGTATTTCCTGGCTTATGGTTTCGTCGATATGGCTGTGCGCCCCAATATCGACGATATCGTTGAGCACATCCGCACCGGCACGATGGACTTCGTGCTGGTCAAGCCGGTGGACTCGCAGGTGCATGCCACATTGCGGCGCTATCGTTTCCAGAAAGTCGCCAGCCTGCTGGTGGGCGCGGCGATCATCGTGTATGCCCTGGCGCAGTTGCGCGCCGCGCCCGGCGCCGGGCAGATCGCGCTGTTTATCGTGCTGTGCGCCGGGGGAGCGGTGCTGCTGTACTCGGCCATGACGATCCTGGGCACGCTGTCGTTCTGGCTGGTGGATATCAGCAACATCGACGAGTTCATCGTCGGGTTTCTCGAGGCGGGGCGCTATCCATCCGACGCCTTTCCCGAACCGGTGCGCGGATTTATCACCTTCGTCGTGCCCATTGCGTTCATCACGACCGTGCCGGCCGAAGTGGTGCTGGGCAAGCTGACGCCCCAGTTTGTGCTGTACGGCTGGGTGTTCGCCGCGCTGCTGCTGCTGGGCAGCGTGGCGATGTGGCGGGCCGCCGTGCGGCATTACAACAGCGCCAGCTCATGAGCAGACAACGATGAAAGCGACGCCCTCTCCCCTGCGAACGAACCGGATGCTGCTGAGCGTGGCGATCGACGTCGCGCTGACGCTGCTCGCGCTGTTCCTGGCGACTGAGTTACGTTTGCTCCTGCCGTTTGGGAAGGACCTGAACGAACCTTTCGTCCAGGTGAACGGATTCGTCTATGTGTTAGCCGGCGCAATCTGGCTGGCCGTGTTCGCGCAGTTCGGCCTGTATACGCGGCGCTGGACGAATTTCCGCGCCGAGTGGGGGACGTTGACGCTCGCTGTGCTGGCTGCGCTGCTGATTCTGGCTGGTGGCCTGTACATGACCTTCCGACAGACGTCGCGCCTGCAATTCTTTTATTTTGGCGTGATCGACCTGTGGCTGTTGACGCTGGCGCGTGCGGTCCGGGATATCTGGCGCAGCCGTGCCGCCGATCACGACGCGTGGCGCATCCTCATCGCCGGCTCCGGGCAGGCCGGGCGCAGCCTGGCGGCGCAACTGGCGGCGCAGCGTCCGGCGGGTGTGCAGTTGGTCGGGTTCCTGGATGGCGACGCCGCAGCGCAGGGTCAGGCCATCGACGGACTGCGCGTGCTCGGCGCGCTGGATCAGGCATCGGAGGTCATCCAACAGGAGCGTGTTTCGGAGATCGTGCTGGCGCTGCCGCATGATGCCTATGACCTCATGCTGTCCATCATCATGGAACTGGAACAACTGCCGGTGCAGGTCAGCCTGGTGCCCGATGTCCTGGACCTGGCCTGGTTTCTGACCCGCGTGGATGACCTCAACGGCGTGCCGCTGCTGCGCCTGCGCGAATCGCCTTTGAACGGCCCGGCGCGCGCGATCAAACGCGTGATGGATATTGTTATCGCGGGCGCGGTGCTGCTCGTGGCGTTGCCGATCATGGCGATTGTCGCCATCGCGGTGAAGCTGGACTCGCCCGGGCCGGCGATCATACGCCAGAAGCGCATCGGCGAAAACGCCCAGCCGTTCGATATGCTCAAGATCCGCACCATGTTCGCAGGCGCGGAAGAACAGCACAGCAGGGTGATTGCGCCGGAAGATGCGGCCAGCCCCGTATATGTGCACAAGCGCCCGGACGACCCGCGCGTGACGCGGGTGGGGCGCGTGCTGCGGCGGTACAGCATCGACGAGTTGCCGCAGTTGTTGAACGTGCTGCGCGGCGAGATGAGCCTGGTGGGGCCGCGCCCGGAGTTGCCGTGGCTGGTGGATTGCTATGAGCCGTGGCAGCGCCGCCGATTCGCGGTGCCGCCGGGGATGACCGGCTGGTGGCAGATTCACGGGCGCAGCGACAGGCCGATGCACCTGAATGTAGAGGACGACCTGTATTACATTCGCAACTACTCGCTGTGGCTGGACATCGCGATTCTGCTGCGCACGGTGCCGGTGGTGCTGAGCGGGCGAGGGGCGTATTGAGAGACGATTGGAGATTATGAGATTATACGCAGGAGTTGCTCGTACTGGTCGGTCACGCTATCCCAGGTGTAAAGAGCCAGTGCGCGCTCCCGAGCCAATCTGCTGTACAAGTTAATGACATCGGGTTGAACTAACAAAGACGCCAGCCTGTCCGCCAGTGCCTCGGCGCCGAGTTCTCCACGGTAGCTGAACCCCGCATCGCCGATGGTCTCGAGATTCTCCGCCGTGTCGTTGACGACGGCGCAATTGCCGAAAGCCATCGCCTCGACTAATGCCGGGTGTGTGCCGCCCACCTCCGAGGTTTCGACAAAGATCAGCGTGTTGCCGGCCAGTTCCGCGTAGGCGTCGCCGAACTGATAGCCGGTAAACACAATGGAAGGATCGCCCTCCGCGCGCGCTTTAAGCGTTTGAATATAGTCCGCTGCGTAGGGCGCGTCGCCGACGATCACACATTTCAGCGCTGCGCCCGTTGGCGTGGTCGCGCGGATGCGCCCCCAGGCCTCGACGAGGTGGTGCGCGCAATTCTCCGGCACGAGCCGCCCGACGAACAGTACGTACTGCTGTGGCTCTAATCCATACCGTTGCAGCACTTCGCCGGGCGGGCGTGGCGTGACCTCGGCCCCATAGGGGATGAAGACCGTCTCAGTGTGGTATTCGTTGCGGTAATAGTCCTGGACGCGGCGCGAGTCGGTCACGACCACATGGGCGAATTGTGAGGCCGTTCGCTCCGACCAGCGCAGGTAGCTGCGCGCAGCGCCGCCCCACTTCTGGCGTTTCCAATCCAGCCCGTCTACATTCAGAATGACGCGGGCACGCGTGAAAGTGCGTGGGATGAGGCACAGCGGCGCGTTGCCGGCGATGAACACGATCATCGCATCGTAATGCTGCGTCAAGGCGTGCAACATGGAGAGGGTTGTGTGCGTGATCGTATCCAGATGCTTGGTGGCGAGGCCGGGGAC
>JAKALH010000115.1 GCA_021813225.1 Chloroflexota bacterium | reverse complement strand
CTGACCATCGCCGGCTGGCATCTGGTGAACACCTATGCGGGAATCGTGTTGCCTGGCGCTTCCATCGCCTTCGGCACATTCCTGCTCAGGCAGTACTTCCGCACACTGCCGCCCGACCTGATCGATGCCAGCCGAGTCGACGGCGCAGGTCATGTGCGCACCATGCTTCAGATCATTGTCCCGATCGCCGCCCCGGCAGTCGCCACCGCGGGGCTGCTGTCCGTTGTCGCCAAATGGAACGACTATCTATGGCCGCTGATCGTCACCTCCACTTCCGATATGCGCACACTGCCCATCGGCATCTCCTGGTTGCTCGACCAGGAGGGCAACACACAGTGGGGCGTGGTGATGGCGGCCACATTGTTCGTGGTCGTTCCGGTCATCCTGGCGTTCCTGTACGCACAGCGATTTCTGGTGAGCGGGATCGCCGCCGGGGCGGTGAAAGGGTGAGTATTCGTCAGCAAATTGATCGATGACAGGAGGAAAGTCATGCGCAAAGTATCGCGTCGAAATCTGTTGAAGGGAATCGGTTTTGGGTTAGGTGCTGCAGCCCTGGCGGCCTGCGGCGCACCGTCGGCGCCCACCGCGACACACTCAGCCGATAAGGCCGCGCAACCCGCCACGGCGCCAGCCGGCGGCGGTTCAGGCGCCGAGGTTGTCTACTGGGGCTTCGGCGGTTCGCTGGGCAAAGCCGAGGAGAAACTGGTCGCCAACTGGCACGCGGCACAGAGCGATGTCAAGATCAACCGCCAGGTGCAAGGCAGTTACGAAGAGACGGCGCAGAAGCTGACCGCGGCGCTGGCTGCCAAAACCGCGCCTGACATGGCGCTGCTGTCCGATGTCTGGTGGTTCAAGTTCTACCGCGCCAAGACCCTCATGCCGTTGAACGACCTCGCCGTTACGGCCAGGATTGACGCAGCGGATTTTGTCCCCTCCCTGTGGAACGAAGGCGTGCGCCAGGGCAAACAATACTGGATTCCTTTCGCGCGCAGCACCCCACTGTTCTACTACAACGCCGATATGTTCCAGGCCGCCGGTCTGCCGGACCGCGGCCCAAAAACCTGGGATGAATTCATGGGGTGGGCCCCCAAGCTGGTCAAGAAAGACGGTGACACACTGAAGGTGGCCGCGTTCGCCGGCCTGGCGGACGCTTCGTACGTCGCGTGGGTGTTCCAGTGCGTCAACTGGGCGTTCGGCGGCAGCTACAGCACACCCGATCTGCAGATGAAATTCCTGGATCCCAACACGATCCAGGCCACCCAGTTCTACGCAGATATGGCGAACAAATATCATATCGCCAGCACCCCCAAAGATGCGCAGAAAGATTTCACAAACGGCCTCGCCGCCGCGACGCTTCTATCCACCGGCGGCCTGCCGGGCATCCTCGCGGACGCCCAGTTCAAAGTGGGCACGGCCTTCATACCCGAAGCGAAGCAGTTCGGCTGTTGCACCGGCGGCGCCGGCCTGTCCGTCCTGACCGGCACCGACGCCGGCAAGGCGCAGGCCGCGGCCAAATACATCGCCTATGCCACCGGCAACGAAGGTGGCGCATGGTGGTCGCAGAACAGCGGCTACCTGCCGGTGCGTGCGAGCACGGCGAACAGCGGGTCATTCCAGAAGTTTCTCCAGCAGCGCCCGCAAGCCAGGACGGCGGTTGATCAGTTGCCCAGGACGCGCGCGCAGGATGCGGCGCGCGTGTTCGTGCCGGGCGGGGACCAGATCATCGGCAAAGGTCTCGACCGTATCGTGGTCGGCAAGGAAGACGTCACCACGGTGTGGACGGATATCACCGCGCAAATCGAGAAGGAAGCCGAGCCAGTCAAGAAAGACCTTGCCGCGTTAGGCTCGTAATTTCAGGAGAGGGCTGATAGCGCGCTATCACCGCAAGGGCGACGTGGAATGCGGCGCCCTGTGCGCATTGCTTGAACCGGGTGACGTGCAGCGTGTGGCGGTCATGGCCGCCATGTTGCGGTTGTCGGAGTATCTGGAGCGCGGCCGCCGCCAGGCGGTGCGCCAGTTCACCTGCAATGTCGGCGCGGATGAGATCGTCATTGCGGCGCGCACGCGCGGCAATGCGTCCATCGAACTGTGGGAAGCCGGTCGCAACACCTCTCCACTTCGGCGATCGATCCGCTCAACTCGTGGGCGGATGCGGCCTGCCCGATGTGTCTCGCCATAGCGCTGGCGCAGCAGAGCCAAACCCAAAACGAACAGATATAGCGGCATACCAGCGCCCTGAAAATGTGGGATTACGCCGGTTCCGTGCGCTCCCGCGAATCTGTCATTCATTGACTCACCACCGCCGCGGCGCATCAAGGCGGAACAGACTGCGCGCCGGCTCCGGCGCATCCCAGGCGGTGCCGCTGCGCACGAAGCGCGCCGCGCGCGCGAGCACCCGCCAGCCGTCGCACAGCGCCATGATGGCCGGGTCCGTATCGCGGCGTCGCGTGCGCAACACCTGGCGCAGTTCGGCTCCCGAGGCGACATCCGCGCGCAACGCGGCTGCCAGCGCCTGTGCCGTTGCGGGCAGGCTGATTTCCAGCGCGCTCACGGCGCCGTCGGCGGGGGTCAGTTGGGCCGCTGAGTGCGTGTAATTGCGCTGCGCGATAACCACGCCGGCCACGCGCAGCCAGCGCGAAGGCGGCGTCATGATGTAGCACTCCGGCGGGCGGTCCAGGTCGAGGTCGCGCACGAATAGAACCGGCTCCTCGGCCAGCGGCGTCATCCCGATGATCTCGGCGCGCGGCTCCCGGATGGCGTTGTCCTCAATCCATCCGAACAGCGACAATTGATCGAAGCGCGTATTGCGCTCGCTCATCAGGCTGTGCGCCAGGATCGGGTAAGGCAGCGTGAGCGCGGGCAGCCCAAACAGCACGCGGGCCGGCGCGGCGCCATGCACCCATTCCATGCCGGGATTTGCTGCGAACTGCGCGGCAAGCCGGCTCGCGCCGTCGCCGATCAGCAGCAGGCAGGCTGTGCGCCCGGCGATGATCTCGCCCGCGACGGGCAGGCTGAGCAGGTCGGAGAACCTCATTGACAACTGCCTTACTTATAGGTGATGCGTCGGTTGCTGAGCCGTTCGAGCAGCCGCGCCAGCAGCCACAATGCGCTCACCATCAGCACGTCGACGAATGCCGTAATAGCCAGCGCGACAGCCAGCCAGCGCAGCGTATAGGTCAGCGGTCCCTTCAGCGTGTCGACCAGTCCCGCGCCGCCCAGCAGCATCGCCGCAGCGGCAATCAGCGCCAGCACCCCGATGACCGGCGGCCACGCCTGCGTGTCCGACGCCGAGGGCATCATGCTGTTGGCAACGGCGAAGATCACGTAGAACCATACCAGTGCGTCGGTCGCACGGGTGGTCGCCAGCAACAACTCAACGAGTGCATTGAAATTGCCGTCCTGCAACGCGCCCATCAGCCCGGCTCCGTTAAAGACCAGCCAGCCGATCAACCCCAGAACGGCCAGCCCTGTGATCAGCGGCGCCGCGCCGATCAGGCTGGCGCGCAGGTGGTCGGAGCGGATCACCTCGACTGCGCCCAGCCGCACAGTGCCGCTGCGCTGGCGCTGCGGGATGAGCGTGAAGTTCCGCACGCGCACGCCCAGCAGCAGCGCCATCAGCGCGTGGCTCAATTCATGCAGCGCCACGCCAGGCAGCAGCGGGATAGAGTAGAGAAAGATAGCCGACTCGGTGTGGCCGGTCACCAGCAAGGCCACTTCCTGCAGCATGCGGTGGGCGTAACGCTCCAGCACGAGCAGCGCGCCGAACGCGCCCAGAAATGCCAGCAGGCTGATGACCATCTGCGCTTCACGTCCGCCGGCGACGGCTCAGGCCGTCGCCGCCTTCACGATGGCGCTGAAGTCCGCTGCCTTAAGGCTGGCGCCGCCGACCAGCGCGCCGTCGATGTCGGGGCGGGTCAGCAACTCTCTGGCGTTGGCGGGCGTCACGCTGCCGCCATACTGGATGCGCACCTGGTCGGCCAGGTCGCCGTACTTCCGGCGCACCTGCGCGCGCACGAAGGCGCAGCGGTTCTGCGCGTCTTCTGACGTGGCGGCGCGGCCGGTGCCGATGGCCCAGATCGGCTCGTAGGCGATGGTGAGGCGGGTGATATCCGCGGCGCTGACATTGGCAAGCGCCTCGCGCACCTGGCGCTCCAGCACGGCTTCGGTCTGGCCGGCTTCGTTCTCGGCCAGCGTCTCGCCGATGCACAGGATGGGCTGCAGGCCGCTGGCGAGGGCGGCCAGCACCTTCTTATTCACCAGTTGGTCGGTTTCGCCGAAAATCTGGCGGCGCTCCGAATGGCCGATGATCACATAGTCCACCAGGCTGGTGAGCATGCTGATGGACACCTCGCCGGTGAAAGCCCCCTTCGGCTCGTAATAGGCATTCTGCGCGCCCAGCTTGATGGCGCTGCCGGCCAATGCCGACCGCACACTCGTCAGCGCGACGAACGCCGGGCATACGGCCACATCGACGCCTGCCACACCGGCCAGCGCCGCTTTCAGTTCGTCAACCAGTACAACCGCCTCGGCGACGGTTTTGTTCATCTTCCAGTTTCCTGCAATGAATGGGGTTCGCATTGTCTATTCCTTCAATCTGTGTCTATGGCGGCACGCGGGGCGGGCCCGGTGCACAAAACAAGTGAATTCTACACTCGCAGACCACGCCGAGGAAAACCTGACAAGTGGCTTGTGCCACCTGTCAGGTTTCACTTAGAATGGCAGCACCATGACTTCACAGCAACTCCTGCTCGGCGTCGATAGCGGCGGCTCGAAAACGCACGCCGTGCTGGCGGATGAGCATGGCAACACCCTCGGCGCTGGTCTGGCGGGCTGTTCCAACTATCAGTATGTGGGCGAAGCCAGCGCAATCGCCGAGATCGAGAGTGCCATTGATGCAGCCTTTGGGCAGGCCGGCCTGGCGCGCCGCAGCGTCGATTATGCCTGCTTCGGCATCGGCGGCGCGGATACGCCGGAGGACATGGCGAAAGCGCGCCAGTGGGTGGCCGACCATCGCTGGGCCGCGCATTGCCTGGCGGTGAATGACGGCATGTTGCCGTTATACGCCGCCTGCCCCGACGGCCAGGGCGTCTCGGTCATCGCCGGCACCGGCGCCATCATGTGGGCGCAGACGCTGGACGGGCGCATCGCGCGCGCCTCCGGCTGGGGCTACCTGCTGGGCGATGAAGGCGGCGGCTGGCAACTCGGCCATGAGGCGCTGCGGTCTGTAGCGCGCGCGGCGGATGGCCGCGGGCCTTCAACATTACTCACCGAGCGTGTGCTGGCCTTCTGGAGCCTGCGCACCCCGTATGACCTGATCAACCGCCTGTATCAGGCCGACGTGACGCCCGCCGATGTGGCTGCGCTGGCGAAGGTAGTCGTCGACTGTGCAGCCGAAGGGGATGCAATCGCGCTGCGGATTGCGCGCGCCGGCGCGGATGAGCTGGCGCTGGCGGCGAAGGCGGTCATGGATACGCTCGGCCTGCGGCTGCCGCTCACGCTGGCCTACTCCGGCAGCCTGCTGATCAAAGGGTTGTTCTATCGCGAACTCTTCGCCGAGTCGTGCCGGCGCATGATCGGTGACATTGCGCTGGCGCCAGTGGCCGACCCCGTGCTGGGCGCGGTGGCCGCGGCGAAGTTGTTGATGGCGCGCGACCGATGCATGTCATTGAACAGCAGGAAGGCGGCCCAACCGTTGCGCGATTAGGCCGCACTTGTCTGCACACACAGCAGCAGACCCTGCCTGAGCGTCACCGTGGCGCGCTCGCCCAGCATCGTGTTGCTCACGCCGCGCGCCGGGCCGATGAACAGCGACTCGTCGCGCAGCGGGTACTCCAGCCCCGCCGTGACGATCCCGTGTGCATCGCCGCCGAAAGGAATCAGTGAGACGATATCCCCCGCGCGGCCGCGCAGCTCGAACGGCGCGCCGGGGCGGATGAGAAACGATTGCTCATCGCCGGCGGCGATCGTGACGCGGCACTTGTTGAGAATCGGCATCGCCAGCAGCATCACGTTGGCGACGGTCTGATCCAGTCGCCCGCCCAGCGCGCCCAGTATCACGATTTCGCCGTCGGGTTCGGTGGATGCGGCGTACAGCAGCGCCAGTTCAAGGTCGGTTTCGTCCTTGTGCGCAGGGTGGCGTTCCAGTTGCGCCCCGCGCCGTTCCAGCGCTTGCAGTTCGGCGTCGTTCAGCGAGTCAAAATCGCCAATCACGCGCAGCGGGCGTAGGTCGTACTGCAGCGCCACGCGCGCGCCGCCGTCGGCGCAGAGCAGCCGGTCGCCCGGCCGCAGCCAGCGCTGCAGGTCGCTTGCAGCCGGCGGGTCGCCGTTGGCGATGATGACGGTTCGCGTGTTGTGCATGGCCTGGATAAAAACGCCTTACGCAGTATATCTGCGTAAGGCGTCGCGTTCCAGACATGAGCGGGGCGATTGAAACACGCGGTGCTGCGCGGTCAACTGACGCGCTCAAAGCGGCTGCCCAGCGCGCCGCATACCGGGCACTTCTCAGGCGCCTCACGCCCAACGGTGTAACCGCATACCGGGCACACATAGTAGTCGTACAACTCGGCGGGGGCGTCTTTCAGCGTTTCCAGCGCCCTGGTGTACAGCGCCTCGTGCACTTTCTCCACTTCCCAGGCATCCGAGAAGGAATTCAGGCCCTTCTTCGCGCCCTCGCCCTCGGCTTCAGCGGCTTTGATGAAGTCCGGATACATGGTCACCACTTCGTAGTGCTCGCCCGCGATGGCAGCTTTCAGATTTTCCTCAGTTGACTTGACCTCGCCCAGCGCGCGGAAATGGTTGATCGCGTGAACGGTCTCCGCCGCGGCGGCTGCGCGGAACAGTTTGGCGACCTGCTTGTAGCCTTCCTGATCGGCTCTGCGCCCGAACGCCGTGTACTTGCGGTTGGCCTGTGACTCGCCGGCGAATGCTGCCCATAGATTCTTAGTCGTATTTTCCATCCTATACCTCCGTGAATGCACCAGTAGAGTGTAACATCAGGGTTATTCCCTGCGCCATAACCTAACCGTTCGGGGCGATGTTGTCAAATGTCATAGCTCACGGTTTTGTCATGAGCAACCGCAGACGCAATGGGAACCTACAGTGCCCGCCAACTGGCGCCGTCTGATGCGACACAGGCATATACCCGTGGCGTGCGGCCGGTGCGGCGCGGGTATTCGGCCTGCACCCGCTGCATCAGCGCCTGGGCCTGGGCATCGGCTACCAGCGCGATGGCGCAGCCGCCAAAACCTGCCCCGGTCATGCGCGCGCCGTACACTCCCGCTTCGCCGCGCGCGATTTCCACCACCGCGTCCAGTTCGGCGCTGCTGACTTCGTACAGGTCGCGCAGGCTTTCGTGAGACTGGTACATCAACTGGCCGAAGGCGGTCACGTCGTTTTGTTGTAACGCTGCCACGGCGTCCAGCACGCGCTGGCTCTCGTGCACCACGTGCGCACAGCGCCGGGCGATCACTTCGGGCAGTTCGCGGCGCCGGCGCTCGAAGTCAACGGGGCCGATGTCGCGCAGGCTGGCGATTCCCAGCAGGCGGGCGCCTTCCTCGCACTCGCTGCGTCGCTGGTTGTAGGCGCTGCCGGCCAGCGTGCGCGGCGCGGTGGTGTCCACCACCAGCACGGTCGCGCCGGTCGGAACCGGCACGAGCCGGTAATCCAGACTGCGACAGTCGATCATCAGGGCGTGTTGCGCCTTGCCCAGCGACGAGATGAACTGATCCATGATGCCGCAGTTGACGCCGACGAACCGGTTCTCCGCGCGCTGAGCCAGCCGCGCCGCATGCGCGCCGTCGATCCGCAGCGGTGTGGCTGCCGAGAATGCCATAGCCGTCGCCATCTCCGGGGCCGCCGACGACGACAGGCC
>JAKALH010000114.1 GCA_021813225.1 Chloroflexota bacterium | reverse complement strand
GACATGGGTGGAGTGGTCCATTCTGGCCGGCGCGTTTGCGCTCTTCATGTTGATCATCTCAGTGTTCGCCAAACTGTTCCCCGTGGTGTCCATCTGGGAAGTGATTGAGCATCGCGGTCCCGAGCCTGTCCCGACGCCGCGCCGCGCAGAACGAAAGGCGCATGCCGGTACCGCCATGACGGCAGTTGCAACCGCAGAAGCACAGCCAGGCGGCGCGGCCGTCTGCGTCCCCGTCGCAGAAGAGGGTCCCAGCCCTGCGGCCAGGATGCTCAGTCGGCGGCATGCACTTGGCCTCGCGGGCGGCTTCAGCCTGGCAGCCGTGCTCGCGCCGCTCATCGGGATGCGCGCGCTGGCGCACTCTAACCGTACCGCCAGCGCCACAGGTGGACAGCGGGTGCGGCGCTGGGCGATGGTGATTGACCTGCGCCGCTGCGATGGATGCCAGTCAATTGATAAGCCGCCGCAATGCACGGCGGCATGCATCCAGGGACACTTCGCGCCCGAACCGATGGAGTGGATCGAAGTGTACGAAGACAAACTGCCGGGCGATGGTACGCGCTTCGTCCCCGCCCCCTGTCAGCAATGTCAGAACCCGCCCTGCGTCAATGTCTGCCCGGTGGCAGCCACCTTCTCCACGCCTGAGGGTGTCGTCTTGATTGACCAGGAACGCTGCATCGGCTGCCGTCTCTGCATGGAAGCCTGCCCGTATGATCGGCGCTTCTTCAACTGGGGTCAGCCGCCCATACCGCCAGAGGCGCTGTTCATGGAGTCCGACCCGGAGCACCAGTCACCGGCCATCAAAGGCACGGTGATGAAGTGCAATTTCTGCACCCACATGGCCCGCGCGGGCCGCTTGCCCTACTGCGCGCAGGCTTGCCCTAACAACGCCATCTACTACGGCGATCTGGAAGAAGACCTGGCGACAAACGGGATGGAAGTGGTGAAACTCACCCACTTCCTGTCAGAGTACTCGACGTTCCGGCTCAAGGAACATCTGGGAACGCTGCCGCGCGTCTTCTATATTCCCGGCCATGGCGAACTGGTTGGGCGGGATGCGTACCGGGCCGGCCGCAAGCCGACGGTGTGGCCCTGGCAACAACTGGTGAAGGGTGGTGAAACATGGAAACGTTAAGCCAGCGGGCAAAGCAACTTCTGACAATAGCGGCCGTGCTCGTCCTGCTGTCGTTGGTTGGGACGAGCCGTGCGCTGGCCCAGGGGTCGCAGGAAGCGACGTCCATCAGAATCGGCGCGCCTGCCAAGCTTGAACTGGGACAGCGCGCGACCATCCAGGTTGTGCTGGTGGACAGCGCAGGCAAACCCATCGCCAAGGCACGGGTCCTCTTCATCAGCCCGCTGACCTTTCTCAACCGTAGTGGCGATGTCGTCGTCGCCCAAACCATAACCAACAAGGAGGGGCAGGCTATCATCGAATATGAAACCCGCAGCGCGGGTGCGATTACACTCAGCGCGGAGTTTCGCGGCGACGAGCGCTACGCGCCCTCCAATGCGACGGTTCAAATCAATGTGACAGGCAGCGAACAACTGTACGTTGAGCACGTGGCCGTTCACATTCCCGGCTTGAACACGCCGCCGTTTATCAATCCAATGATTTCGGTGAGCCCAGGCTCCGGCGAGGCGTTCTACATCGCGGCCCTGTGGCCGGCCATGACCGGCTGGCCGATCGCCGCCATGTTGATCGTGGTCTGGTCGCTGTACATCTTCGTGGCTGTATTGATCTTCCGCGTGGCGGCGGCCAGCGATCGCCAAAACAGCGCGTCCCCAGCGTCAGAGGTGGAGGTTTAAATGATCGGGGATTCCGCCTCACAGAAGAACCGCATGCTGCCGACCATCATTATCGTCGGCGTGCTTTCCCTGGCGCTCTTGTTGCTGACGATCGGGGCGCGCAGTCCCTATACGCAAGCAAACCTCGACCTGGGCTATAACCCCAACTACACGCGCACAGAGCAAGCGTTGGTAGGGCCGCCGCTGCCCTACCACGGGGCGAGCTTGGCCGTGTCGCCTGCCGCCGGCTCGATTGAGCGTGGGAAACAACTGTTTGTCACCAAAGGCTGCGCCTCATGCCACGGACTGGAAGGCCGCAATGGAGTAGTCGGTACGGTCATCGTGGGCACGGATGTGGACACACTGCGCGAGAAAACACAGAAGGGGCCCGGTGGAATGCCCGCATACGCGTATGGCGCATTAACAGATGAAGACCTGGCTGCCATCGCTGCTTATCTGAAGGCAGCAGGCCAAAGATAGGGAGGGAATGACCCATTGGAGAGAAGATGATGAATGCTATTCGACGGGCTGACGTCTCTCACGCAGGATGAACCGATAACGATTACTCCATCAGGAGCAAAGGAGCAAAACGATGAAACGAAAAGAGATCCACAACCACAAGAAGTTCTCCCGCAGAAACGTCCTCAAGCTGATGGGAGTTACAGCAGGGGGAGGAGTCGTGACCATTGCGCTAAATGCCTGCGGTACGGCCCCGGCGCCTACCGCCGCTCCGCCAACCGTCACACCACTGCCGCCACCGCCCACCCTCGCGCCGACTCAGGCTGCTGGGGCAGACACCGCGCCAGCCGTCGCCACCGTTAACGTGGTGGCTAAGGAGTTCGTGTTCGAGATGGACAGCCTGGTTGCGCCGGCCGGGAAGGTGCATTTTACTTTCAAGAACGCCGGCAAGATGACGCACGACTTCTGGATCTATGCGCCGCAAGACCTGACGGCCTACCTGGCGAAGAAGCGTGCGGGCGAAAAGGTCAAGGGCAAGAATTACTTGAAGGGCGCAACCGAACTATTTGACCTGGAAGCCGGCAAGTCCGGGGAGAATGATATTGTGCTGCAACCCGGCTACTACGAGGTGTCCTGCTTCGTGCAGAGCAAGAACCCTGACGGTAGCACGTTTCCCCACATTGACAAGGGACAGGTGCAGTGGCTCACCGTCACCGGCCCGGGCTTCCCGCCTGCGCCTGTTACGCCCGCCAACACCATCGCTGTTGAGATGAAGGGCGAAGAGGGCGGGGCGTGGCTCTTCGTGCCGGACAAGTTGGTGGCGCCCGCGGGCGAAGTAACGTTCAAAGTCACCAATAGTATGAAGATGGCGCACGACTTTGTAGTTCACCCGCTGGGCGATGCGAGTGAATTTATCACCAAGCGATTAGGCGGCGCGAAGGGCATCTATCCCCTGATCAAAGGCGAGGAACTGATGGAAGACCTGGGTGCTGGCAAGACGGACACCAAGACGATGAAACTGACGCCCGGCTTCTGGGTCGCCGCGTGTTATATAGTCGGCAAGAACCCGGACGGCTCGCCGTTCCTGCACAGCGACCGCGGCCAGCGCTTTGTGTTCACGGTGAAGTAGAGTCGGCCTCGAAGCAGGTAGGCGGCTCGCTGTCGCGCCGCCTACGAATCGCCGGCAGTCGCCCGGACTTCGGCGCGCCTGTGTATGCGGCCATCGCCGGCGATCTCGCAGCGCCGGCGGATGCGCCGCCGTTGTTCGCATGGCCGACCTGGCGACTGAGCCGCGCTGAGGGCGCATCAACGGCACTTTCGGCGAGGATGCCGAAATGGCGGCGCAGATGGTGTACGAGTATGTGTGCGGTTTCCAGGGCGATGTCCTGGGGCCTTCCAGCGTGGCCTGCATGACCAAACACTTCCCCGGCGACGGCCCGCAAAAGGACGGCATGGACCCGCACTTCAGCGACGGCAAGGAGCAGGTGTATCCCGGCAACAACTTCGAGTATCACCTGATCCCGTTTGGGGCGGCCTTCCGCGCCGGCACGGCGATGATCATGCCGTATTACGGACAGCCCATCGGCCTGCCTGTGGAAGAAGTAGGTTTCGGTTTCAACAAGGACGTCATCACCGGCCTGCTGCGCAACCGGTATGGCTTCGATGGGGTGGTGTGCACCGATTGGGGTCTGTTGACATCGATAGAGGTGAATGGCGCTGTCATATTCCCGGCGCGCGCCAACTCGGCTGCCGTCATCTTGCCGGTGATCAGGTCCAGCACCACCGGAGCCTTGCAGTCGGCGGTGAATTCCCGTCTTGCTTTTGTCATAGCCGACACCTCGTTTTCTCATTATCCGAGACGTCCAGTTTTCCCGCGAAGGACAGGATGTGAAAGGTGGCGTAACTGGGCGTGAGTACGGTGGAAACGACGAGACCCCGAGGGGATCACCCCACGGGGTCTTGCGTTAGACAAGAACCGCTGCAATCAGCGGCTTGAATTCTGGCTCCTCGAACTGGACTCGAACCAGTAACCTACCGGTTAACAGCCGGTTGCTCTGCCATTGAGCTATCGAGGAATGGCGGAGGAAATTATACAGCATCCATCGGTTCGCGCAAGTACCGGCGACGACGGACGGCTCCTGCAAAGTCTATACCCCGGCCACGCACAGCGCACTGCGCGTTCGGGATGGGCGCCGTAGACGCGCCGGCAGGCTGGTGACGCCGTAAGTCACTTGGGCGTGACCCGCCCGGATTTGTCAGTGTCTGGCTGTCAGGTTTTTTATACCGGTTTAGCGGATAATAGTGCCGGGATGACCCGCGAACCGCAACAGACGCTCGAACCTGTAATCAACCTGACGGCGCAGTGGCGCCGCAGCGGCGCCTGGCTGTATCCCGCCTGGGCGCTGCTGTGCGGCATCCTCGCCACGGGGCAATTCCAGTTCAACGGCGGTCAAATCGCCAACGCGCTGGTCGCGCTGATACTGGCGGCAGGATTGTGGCCGGCCCTGTGGGCGGCGCTGGCCGGCACCGACTGGCGCGAGCCGCTGGCGCGCTGGCGCGCCTGGAGCGGCGGCGCCCCGGTGAAGGCGCTCCCCTACACCCAGCCGGGATCGCCTTCAGCGAAGTTTTCGATTCTACTGGGGCAGTGCCGCGACTGGCTGGCGCGCGACCTGCTGCCTGAATACGGCAACGCCCTGGTCAGCATCGTCGCCGCCCCGCTGGTGGCGCTGATACTGGCGGCGTTGCTGGGCGCGCCTGCGGTGTTCCTCACCATCCTGGCCATCTGCATCCCGCAGGCCGCCGCGCTGCAGAGCGGAGGCAACGGCTCTCCGAACGCGCTGTTGCGCGGGCTGCTGGAAATCACGCTGCCGATGCTGGTGGGTGTGGCGCTGCTGGCGCCGGTGTCCGCGTCGATGGTGGTCGTCGCGGTTGGATTCGGCGTTGCGCTGGCGGGTGCAACCGGCAACGGAGACCGCGCGGCTATCCGGGCCTGGAACCTGGGACAGGCGGCGGTGTTCGTCCTGCTCGTGCTGACGCGCCACTCGGTGGGCGCGTTCGCGGTCGGGCTGCTGTGGCTGCCGCAGTTTCTGCTGCAGGCCCGCCCCGATGCCCACCGCGCGCCATGGTGGCTGATGGCATCGCTGCTCGTCGCCGCCGTCGCCATCGGGTAAGACCGCTCGCTTCCAGCCTGCGGCCGTTTCCCTGAAATGCAGTACACTCGAAAACCTGAGCCATGGAAAACCACGTCTTGTACTTTATCCTCGACGAGAGGGAGCCGGTGGAAGTCATCATGCAGGCGCTGCGCGAGTTCGGCGCTGTTGACGTCGAACTGAGGGGGATAGGCGACTACGAAGGCCGGAAGATGGCAGCGATCGACATTTCCACCGAGAACACCTTCGACCTGCGCCGGGTTGTGGCGCTGGCCGCCAACGATCTGGATCCGAGCGAAAAGGACGAGAAGATCATCGGCGCAGCGGTCGCGCGGGCCGGCGAGTGGGTGCTCGAGAAACCGCCGCTGAGTTTCATCAAGAGCATCCACCGCTATTTCGGCAAACACCCTCACCGGCGCGCCGACGAGACTCTCGACAACTGAGGGCTGGCGCAACTCCCGCGCAGCGTGTTCGTCACTTCGCCGGCAGGAAATAGAACCCGGCGGCCATCACCAGATACAGCGACACCAGCAACACCCCTTCCAGCCAGTTCGTCTCGCCGTCCATGGCCACATGCGCGGCGATGAAACACGACGCCAGCATGGCCGCCACCTCGAACGTGGTGAATTCCAGCGTGAGCGGGTGCCCGAACAGCAGGCTGATGAAGACCAGCAGCGGGGCGACGAACAGCGCCACCTGCAGGCTGGAACCCAGCGCGATGCCCATGCTCAGGTCCATGTGATTCTTCGTCGCCACCTCGATGGCGACGACGTGCTCCGCCACATTGCCGATGATGGGGACAAGGATGATGCCGACGAACAACTCGCTGATGCCCAGTTGCTGCACCATCGGCTCAACGGCGCCCACCAGAAACTCGCTCATCGCGGCTATCAGCACGGTGGCGATGACGAGCATCCCCACGGCCCCGCGCAGGCTGCCCAGGTGCGGCAGGGCGCTGGGGCGGGCGATCGGCTCGGCGTGGCGCGCCGTCAGGCTGTAGACCATGCTCAGCACATACATGACGATAATGATGCCGGCCGTGAACAGGCTCAGCCACTCGACGTTGGCGCTGTTCGGTTCGATGGTGTAGTTGAAAAACGACGGCAGCGCCAGCACGAAAGCCGCCATGATCAACAGCGAGGAATTCATCACGGCGGAGCGCGTCTCGAAGCGCTGCAGGCCATGCTTCAGGCCGCCCGCGATGATGGCGGCCCCCGCCACCAGCAGCAGGTTGCCGATGACCGACCCGACGATGGAAGCGCGCACCAGTTCCAGCAGCCCCTCTTTGATGGCCAGCGTGGTGATGATGAGTTCGGCGGCGTTGCCCAGTGTGGCGTTGAGCAGCGCGCCGACGCGCGGGCCGGTGCGGCCGGCCAGTTCCTCGGTGGCATCGCCCAGCAGGCCGGACAGCGGCACGACTGCCAGCGCAGACGCCGCGAAGATCAACAGCGGCGCGCCGTGGGCGAGTTCCAGTACGAGCGCGACAGGCGCAAAAATGAGCAGGGCGTTGATGGGCTTCAGTAACTGTCTGATCAAGAAATCCTCCTGGTCGGGCAATGCTGCGAGCGGCGATCGTGGATAATAGTTTACAGGATGCCGGGCAAATCAATCGTGGCGGTCGACGCGATCAATTCCATCGTCAATGTCCTGCGCGAGGTCGACGTGCGGCCGGTGCGCCGGGCCGCCGAGTCGCCGTTCGTGCTGGCGTTCTTCAGCCGCGACCTGCCGCTGGCGCAGCACCTGGTGGATCTGCTGTACCGCGGGCTGCGCGAGCATGATATCCCGCCCGCGCAGGTGTGCGGGGCGTTCCCGCTGGGTGCGGTGAACCAGCCGCAGCGCATGCAGATTGCCGTTGTCGTGGCGCGCGAGGACGCCGGCAACGCCGCCGAGCAGCAACTGGCGCAGGAACTGGAGCGCGCCGGGGTGCGCGTCCTGGTCGCGCTGGTCGCCGACGCCGCCATGCCGCCGCATCTGCGCCATCAGTGGCTGCCGGCCAGCGTCGTCACCCTGCCGTGCGGCGCGCTGGGAACGCTCGACGACGCGCTGGCGTCGCGCAGCCTTGTGAGCAGCATCCTGGGCCTGAAGGCGGTGAACGAGCTGGCGCTGGCGCGGCACCTGCCGGCCTTCCGTTCAACAGTGTCGCGCAGCCTGATCGACGAGACGGCGCTGGCGAACGCGGTGTACAGCTTCGGCACCGGCATCGCGGAGATATACCCGCTGGCCGATATCCCGTTGAACGTGGCCGATATGATGGTGCTGACCAAGAACCAGGCGCTGATGTCCTACAAGATCGCGCTGGCGATGGGGCTGACCGCCGACTTCAGACAGGTGATGCCGCAACTGGCGGCGGTTGTCGGCGGAGCGTTCCTGTTCCGCCAGGCTGCGCGCGGGCTGATCGGGCTGGTGCCCGGCTTCGGGCTGGTCCCGAAGGTGGGCGTGGCCTTCGCCGGCACCTATGCGACCGGTGAGGCTATACACCGCTGGTGCGCCTACGGCGAACGGGTCACCGGGCGCGCCCTGCGGGAGATGTACGACAGCGCCGTGGTGCGCGGCAAAACCGTCGCGCGCTCGCTGCTGGGGCGTTACCGCAAGGACCGCAGGACTGACATCGCGGCAGAGTGAAGCAGGGGCCGGCACACAGGT
>JAKALH010000113.1 GCA_021813225.1 Chloroflexota bacterium | reverse complement strand
AATCGAGCCGTCGGGTTGAACGAAAAAGTTACCCGGATGCGGGTCGGCATGGAAGAAGCCGAATTCATACACTTCGCGCATCATCAGACGGACGGCATTCTCCGCGACCTTGCGCCGGTTGATGCCGGCCTGCTCCAGCAGCGTCACATCGGCGATCTTGATACCGCTGGCGCGTTCCATCGTCAGGACGCGGGCGGTGCTGAAGCCCCAATAGATGCGCGGAATGTGAATGCTTGCATCGCCCGCGAAGTTGCGCCGGAAGCGGTCGGCGTTGTGGCCTTCACGCTGGTAATCCAACTCGTTGCGCAACGTGTACGAGAACTCATCCACCAGCACCGGCAGATTGAGGGTGCGCGCAACGGTGGCGTGCGCCTCAGCCCATTCGGCCACGCCGGCCAGGATTTGCAGGTCAAGCGCCACCTGCTCGGCCACACCGGGATGCTGGACTTTTACGATCACATGATCGCCGCTCTTTAGTGTGGCGGCGTGAACCTGCCCGATGGAAGCAGACGCGAGCGGCAACGAATCAAATGTGGCGAAAAGGGTTTCGGGAGGTTGGCCCAACTCATCAGTGACTACTTGGCTAACCTGATCGTAGGGTACTTCTGGCGCTGCATCCTGCAACTTGGCAAGTTCGGCGACATATTCTGGAGATATAACGTCTGGTCGCGTGCTGAGGAATTGCGCCAGCTTGATGAACACGACACCAAGTTCGCTGAAAGCCATGCGCACGTGCTCAGCTTGCCGATAGGGCGTCTCGCGCGGGGGATGTCCCAAGAGGCCGTGTTCGAACGGCAGCAGATTGCCCAGCCCGAGCTGTACCACCAGCCAGCCCAGGCCATGGCGCGCGAAAGCAGCCGCCACCTCCCTCGCGCGGTGCAGCACGGGGCCGTGAGCAAACCAGGGGACGGGCGAAAGGTTATACATCAGCCGTCACGCGATCAAGCCCGCGCCATTAGGTGTGGCGACCGGTATGCTCCATCTGCTTATTCGTCTGGTCGGCCTTCGGCGCTGCCTCTGTCGTGTGATCGGCAGGCTGTGTATGTTGCGAATGATCCTCATGGCCGCCGTGACCGCCGTGCATGAACAGATGGCTGGCCATGAACAGGCCGAGTAACCCGAAACTGAGCACCGTGTACGGATCGACTTTGAGTACAAATATAGCAGCGAGCCCCGCCAGGAGGCTGATGCCGATGACTACTATGACTATACGCAACATGCGGTTGCCTGAAAGTGTGCTTAAGTTCATAATGTATCTCCTTCATGAAAGCAGACGCATATCGCTTTCACCGGCAACCTTATTTGTTTTGCGCTTCGCCAGCAAGCGCCACATTGCTTGGTGATGAACAGGCAATTCGACCGGGTGACCACTGTGTGGCTTGTCGCCTATAAACCACTTTCTCCGGATACTGTCAATACGGGCTACATGATGTCTACTTCACCGCGCAACTTATATATCAATTTACCGATTAACCATCCCGTAAAACCACCAAGGGCGGCCACCAGCCAATGCATCGGATGAGGGTCGTGTGCAAGGGCTATTTCGCTGCTAAAGTAGCCCAGGAAAGCTCCGGCTGATAACGCGAGAAGTATCAGTAACGGTATGCCGCGGTCTTTGGGTTTTTTAAGCTTAGACATGTTTCCTCCAGGTAAAAACGGTACAGGCAATACTGCGGGCATAGTGTCACAGCAATTGACCTAGATGATGTCTGTTTCTCCTCTCAAACGATAGATCAGTTTACCGATCAGCCAGCCGACAACGCCACCCAAAATCGCCAGCCCCCAATGGATAGGATGCTGGTTTATGAATGCAAGAAAACCGATGATGTAGAACAGGAACGCACCGCCGGCAAGGGTGATCAGCACGATGAGCGGAGTGCCTCTGCTCGAAGATTTCGTTGTTGTGGCGGGCGGCTTGTTGAACCTGGGCATGATTCCTCCAAAGTGTAAAAGGCATTTGCTTTTTCTAGCAATGGCTCATACTGTCGAGGACGCTTGCTGCGCATGGGAAGTCTTTCGCGAGCACGGATTTGAGTTGACCGGCCAGCCCCGGGTTAATCACAGCACCCATGACGTGCGGCAGCACGATCTGGGCCAACGCCAGATCGAATGCGATGGCGCGTTGGCGCGCCGCGTGACGGTCGAACAGGCCGTGTCCCCCCTCGTCCCAGGCGTTGGCAAGGTATACCAGTGCCGCTCCGCGTACCCACGAGGGCAGCATAGCGTGATGCCGCCTTAACACGTTCTCAACCTGGAACAGCGGTTGCAGACCGCTCGGCTCCTGTTCAAGAATATGGCTCAGCTTCAGACACGCCTCCCGCTCGGTGCGGATACGCGCATGCAGGTAGGTGCGCTCACCCGCGGCGCAGGTGGGCCGTTCCGGGCGTAATACGGCCTTACTGGCGCCAGGCCAGTGGGTGACCGTTACCATTTCCAGCAGGTCCGGGTTGGGTGCCTCAAGACGATCCACGTCCAGTGTGCCGATTAAGAGCAGGTTGGGCGGATATGGCACGGGACGAGTCAGGTGCAGGCCGGGTAGCTGCATGATGTGCCCGTGCCGGAGCTGAAAGGCGACTTCCGAGAAAAGGCCGTCAACTTCTGCGAGGCTGATGTGCTCAAGACAGGCGACCAGCACGCGCTCCGCATTCTCAGACTGCCACGCCTCTCTCATCAGGTCGATGATCTCACCCGCGTTCAGCCGCGCTTGCGCCTCAGTGAACAGCCCGATATTCCCGCTCTGCCCAGCCCACCAGGCATGGCCCATGAGCTGATGGAAGCGCGTGATGTCGCCGCCGGTCAGCACATGCGCAAAGGTCTGCACGGCTGTGACTTTGCCGCTGTTCGCCGGCCCGGTGATGATTGCCAGCGGCTTCGACTTGAGTGCCACATACAGGTTTACGATGGCGCTGGGGGCGACCCGTACGCCTGCGTCGATAGAAGCCCGGACGAGCGAGGTAACAAGGTCCGTCTCAGCACCGTTGGGAGAATGCGGGCGGAACGGGTGACCAACCAGTCCACTTTTACGAACTATCTTCAATGCTGCCGTAGATGCCGCCTCATGATTTGCGAACCGCACAGCACCCAACAGAGCGCGGTGATCACAACCAATAGCCACAGGGCAGTGACGAAGCCGGCCGCCAGGCCAAAGAAAATAGCGATGGCAAAGGCGAGGGGTAATGTGCACAGCCACACGGCCATTCCCAACACCATCTTATCTGCCCGACTCAGCAACTGCATTCGCATAGTCCCTCCGTGCCGGCTGGGGTTCCCCAGCCGGCGATCGCACCGGACTGGTTACCGGCCCTGCCAATGCTTCTTCACCCGCGCTGTAACAAGCGGCATACTCACAATCAGGCTGAGCAGACCGACCCACACCGCGCCGCCCAGCTTTGCCACCAGCGGGTAACCCCCGACCAGATTGGCCGCCAGCGCGAACAAAACCCCTGTGCTCAGGGCAATCGGCACATATATGGATGCGCTCCTTCGCGCAATCTGCTTCTCCATACCGTTAAACTCCTTTGTGTCCTCTCTCGTTTCAGATTACACGGCGTTGCCGGGCAGATGGGCAGGCTGTAATCCCCCTGCCTTTTGCAGTGAGCGGCCTCCGCTATGCCGGATGGACGGCATAAAGCCCTTGAGCAGCAGCGTATTCAGAGTAACCGTCACTGAACTGACCGCCATCAGCAGGCCGGCCAGTTCCGGGCTGATGATGACCGATACGAGCGGGTAAAACAAACCAGCCGCCAGCGGGATGCCCAGGGTGTTGTACACAAACGCCCAGAACAGGTTCTGCCTGACCTTTCTCATCGTCGCTTTAGCGACTTCGATGGCGACCACGACATCGCGTATGTCGTCCTTGATCAGTATCACATCGCCCGTTTCTTTGGCGACATCCGTGCCCGAACCGATTGCAATGCCAACCTCCGCCTGTGCCAGCGCGGGGGCGTCATTGACGCCATCGCCGACCATCGCCACTTTCCTGCCGGGCGCCTGCAGTTTCTTCACCTCATTCGCTTTGTCCTGCGGCAACACTTCGGCCAGCACACGGTCGATGCCGACCTGTCGTGCGATGGCTTCAGCGGTGCGCCGGTTATCTCCGGTGATCATAACCACTTCAAGCCCCATCCTGTGCAGTCGTTCGACAGCCTCGGCGGAGAACTCCTTGAGCGTATCCGCCACTGCGACCAGACCGGCCGGCGTCTGGTCCACCGCTATGAACATAGCCGTTTTGCCGTCTGCCTCAAGTTGCTCCGCCTGCGGCATCAGCGACGAGAAATCGATGTTGTGGTCGCGCATCAGTTTGCGGTTGCCCAGCAGGATGGCCTTTCCTTCGGCACGCGCCACAATCCCCCGTCCCGGAATCGAATCAAACACGTCGGCGTCCGCGAGGTCCAGCCCGCGCGCCAGCGCCTCGCGGACGATTGCTTCTCCCAATGGGTGCTCACTGTTTCTTTCGGCAATTGCGGCCAGGCGCAGCAATTCAGCAGCTTTCCCGCCGGGCGCCACTACGTCGGTTACCGAAGGCTCGCCTCTGGTCAGCGTCCCCGTTTTGTCGAACACAATCGCCTGCAACTGGCTGGCGTACTCTATCGCTTCAGCGCCTTTGAACAGCACGCCGTATTCCGCAGCCTTGCCGGTTCCGGCCATCATGGCGCTGGGCGTCGCCAGACCGACGGCGCACGGGCAGGAGATAACCAGAACCGTGACGGAGAGCAGCAGGCTGAAGCCGAACACGCCGATTTCGCCCAGCTTGTAAGGCGACAGGATGAAGCTTGAGCCGGGGTTGAAGAACGCACGGTAACCGGCGAAGAACCAGAAGATGAACACGAGCACGGCCAGAACATGCACTCCCAATATGAAGTGCCCGGCTACCCAGTCGGCCAGTTTCTGGATGGGGGCCTTGCTGGCCTGTGCATCTTCTACCAGCTTGATGATCTGAGCCAGCGCCGTCTCCTTGCCGACTTTAGTGGCTCGAAACTTGAAAGCGCCGGTCTTGTTCAACGTCCCGCCGATGACGGCATCGCCCGTCTTCTTCTCCACAGGCAGGCTCTCGCCGGTCAGCATCGACTCGTCAACAGCGGAGTATCCTTCGACCACGTTTCCATCCACCGGGATCCCCTCGCCCGGCCGCACCAGAATCAGGTCCCCGACCTCGACCTCGTCCGCTGGCAGTACGATCTCCTGGCCCGCACGCAGGACATGCGCTACCTTTGGCTGCAGCTTCATCAACTTGCGGATCGCCTCCGAAGTGCGCCCGCGTGTCAATGCTTCCAGCCAGCGACCCAGCACGATGAATGCCGTGAGCAGAGCGGCGCTCTCGAAAAAGGTCGCACCTTCGCCGCCAAAACCGGCTGTGGGGAACAGCGTATTGATGACGGCGATGCCGTAGGCGGCGCCAATGCCGGTCGCATACAGCAGGTTCATGTCGGTCACACCATGCTTGAGGCCGCGCCAGGAGTTTGTGAAAAACTGCCGCCCGGGACCGAGTACGATTGGCGTAGTCAGCAGCCCGATCACCCATTTATAAGACAGGAAGACGGGGACGATGGCCTTGAATGGGCCGAGCATGTCATAAAACGTGCCGATCATCACCACCAGGCCCACGCCAGCAGCGATGATCAGATTCCGTCCCTGCCGGCGGATTTCATCCTGCCGCGCCGTGCGCTCGCGATCGACAGCGTCGGCGGCTGCGGCGGCGCCGCGCTCCAGCGCCTCATATCCCACTTCATGCACAGCGCGTTTCATCTGGTTGCCAGTGACCATGCCCGCAACATACTGTACATGCGCCGTGCCTATGCCCAGGTTTACCGAAGCCTTCAGCACGCCGGGCAGCTCATTCAATGCGCCCTCCACATGCGCAACGCAGGATGCACACGTCATCCCGCGCACATCCAGTACGAGTTCATCGCTGGGTACTGTATAACCGGCGTCGTCCACAGCGCGCCTGATATCGGCGAGAGACACCTGCGCCGGGTCGTATTTCAGTGCGGCCTTGTTTGTCGCCAGGCTCACGATAACGCTGGATATTCCCGGCAGTTCCTTGAGCGCCCGCTCCACGTGCGCCACGCAGGATGCGCAGGTCATTCCGCTGACGGGCACGCTGCGTTCTTGAATAGTCTGTGCCACTGTAAGTAACTCCTTCGGGTTGACCGTCCAGCCCAAAGTGAATTTTGATAACCCGGCTTGAAGATAAGGCATGACCGTTTCTGCAGCCAGCGCGGAAACACATACTGTCCGGCAAGCAATTCGGCGGGTAAGCGAGCTGTTTCAAAGTGAGTGAGTCTGCGGCAGCGTCTATCCCCGGCGCTGCCGCAGGCTGGGAAAGCCGAGATAGCCGAGGGAAACTATCTCAATGGCCGGGGGAAACGATCATGCCGCTACAGTGCTGCGACTTCGGCGCTGCAGGAACATGGCGACCAGTAAGGGCAGCGCCACGACGGCTCCCAGTACGCTGATAATCTGCGCCTGATTCAATCCGAACGCCACGATCAGAGAAGAACTCCAGATCGATATGAAGAACCGCCCGACCGAGTACAGCAGCAGGTAGATCAACGCCAATGCCCCATCCGGCAGGTTGCGCCGCCGCAGTTGCCAGACGAAAGCGAAGATGGCGAGGTTCATGATGATCTCAAAAAGCGGATACGGAGTGTAGTACACGCCTAATTGCGGCACCAGCGCATTCGGGCTGACATAAGCCAGACCCAGCGGCCCGGTGGTAGGCTTGCCGATCGCATCGCCCGTGATGAGACAGGCGATACGCCCAACCGCCTGGCCTAACAATACACCGGGAGCCAGTGCATCCAGCAGGCGGGGTAACGGCCAACTGTGCCGCCAGGTCATAACGACTACGGCAAGCAGGCCGCCTATGACACCGCCCCATATGGCCAGACCGCCTTCCCAGATATACAAGGCCCGGATAGGATTGGCCGCGAATTCGTCCGGCCAGTGATCGATAACATGGAAGAGGCGTGCACCGGCAAGACCGGCGAAGATGACCGCCAACGCGCCGTTATAGATGTCATCTTTATTAAAGCCTTTGCGCGCCGCCTCGCGCGCACCGAGCCACACGCCGATCGCTATGGCTGCCGCCACAATCAACCCGTACCAGCGCAGCGCGAAGTGGCCGATGCTCAATATGACAGGGTCAATCGATATGGTAAACATGGTTCATTTCCGTAGACCCGCCTGAGCATCTCGTTTCGGCGACATGCAGGCGGGCCGTAGGAGCGTCCTCACCCAGGGTCAATGATGATGCTCGTGCTCAGAGGCCGAACCGCCACTCTTTATTGCGTACTTTTCGGGGTCCTTATCGAAAGTTTTCTTGCACGAAAGTGAACAGAAATAATAGGTCTGCCCCTTATACACCGACTTGCCCGCCGCTGTCCTGGGGTCGACCTGCATGCCACAAACGGGATCTGTTGTCATAGGAATACCTCACCTTGAATCTGCTCACAACATGCCGGAAAGATATGTTCCGGCATAAGCAGTTGCAGACAGCTTACGTGCCGAGGTCGCGCAGTTCAACGGCCAACCTGCGCAACCGGCCATAGGCAATAATACGCGGCGATACCGCCAGTCATCTCAGGTCCATCTGAGGCATGCCCGCGTAATCGCCCGTTATTGCGGATGCGAACAGGCATATTTGCCTATCCATCTGTCGCCGTATGACCCTGCCGTATGCGCCGAAAAATCGGTATTCTGGTGTCTGCAGAGCATGACCAGAGTCGATGAAGCATTGGGCCGCCCACTGAGGAGTCATAACAGACGGTTATGGATGCTGTTCATACCGGTTGTGCTGTTGGTCAACCTGGCAATGACCGCCTGCGTGTCGGGGGTTGCCACGTCAGCAGGGCATGACCTGACGATGGCGTCTTTATCCCCCATGCCTGGCGAGGTCAAGGCAGCCCCTGTGGTGGTACAGCAGGCTTATCAGTTTGCGGCCGCCAATCCGGATGTATTACGCAATATCCCCTGTTATTGCGGCTGCAGAAAGCTGGGACATAAATCCAACTACGACTGTTATCTGAAGAATGCAGATGCATCGAAACCGGCGTCATATGATCTGCATGCGCTTGGCTGTAGA
>JAKALH010000112.1 GCA_021813225.1 Chloroflexota bacterium | reverse complement strand
GCGCTGGGCCAGCGCCACCATGTCCTGCAGCGTGTCGTCGTGCAGTTCGCGCGACAGTCGCCTGCGTTCGTCCTCCTGGCTTTCGACCAGGCGGTGCGCATACTCGCGCAGCGCCTTCTGCTGTTCTTCCAGGCGCTGCATGATCTGTGTCCGCTCGGTGACATCGCGCACGATGGCGGAGATGCCGGTCACGTTGCCGGCGGCGTCCTTGATGGGCGAATAGGTCAGCGATACATTCAACCGCGAGCCGTCTTTGCGCACATGCACGGTCTCGTACTCACTCACGCTGTGCCCGGAGAAGACCAGCGCGCGCAGGCGCGCCCGTTCCTGCAGCGTTTCCGGCGCGAACAATATGGCGGCGTTCCTGCCTTCGATTTCCTCGGCACTATAACCGTAGATCGTGCTGGCGGCGGGATTCCAGCTCATGAAGCTGTTGTCGGGCAGGACGGAGTAGATGGCGTCCTGGCTCCAGCGCACGATGTCGGCCATCTGTTCGATGCGCTGCTGGTCGGCTTTGCGCTCGGTGATGTCCTCGACGAAACCTTCCATATACGGCATGCGGCCCGACTCGTCGCGGACCAGGCGAATATGCAGGTTGGCGTCGATGCGCCGGCCGTCGCGGCGCGTGTACTGCCGTTCGTATTGCAGTCTGCCGCCTTCAGAGTGCGCCAGTTTTTCGTACAGGTCGGCCGACTGCTCCGGCGTGCTGTCGATGAAGATGCCTGCCAGATCGCGCGGGTCGTCATAGCCCAGCATTCGCGCGAACACGGCGTTGGCGCCGGTGTAGCGCCCTTCCGGCGTGGCCTGGAAGATTCCAACCGGCGCGTTCTCGAACATATCGCGGTAGCGATGTTCGGCCTTCTGCAGCGCATCCTGCACCTTCCGGCTGGCGCGCTCCGAACTGACGCGCTCCAGATAAAGCAATGCCGCCGTCACCAGAACGAACCCCAGGCCCTTCAGGGCGGACAAGTTGGTCAGCAGGTTCTTGTCCTCGATCAGCAACCCCAGCAGGTTGTCGGAAACGAAGATCCAGGCGCCCGCCACGATGATATAGATAAAAGTGATGCGGGCTGCATGATAGTAATCCGGCGTCCTCATAGACACACTCGTTGACGAACGGCGATCACTCGTCCAGATTGACCCAACCCTGGCGAATGGCGAATGCCACGGCCTGGGTACGGTCGTTCACGCCCAGCTTGCCGAAGATGTTGCGCAGGTGCACCTGCACGGTGTTGGTGGAGATGCCCAGCGCTTCGCCGGCTTCCTTATTGCTCTTGCCGGCGGCGACCTTGCGCAGAACGTCCAGCTCGCGCTCGGTCAGCCCCTCGGTCATATTGCCGGCGCGGTACACCTGCGGTTGCGTGTAGCGCGTGCGCACCTTCCAACTGATCTGCGGGTCCAGCACCGTCTCGCCGCGGTAGACGGCGCGGATAGCATCGGCCAGGTCGTCGCCGCTGGCGGTCTTCAGCAGGTAACCGCTGGCGCCGGTATCCAGCAGCGGAAATACGTAGCGGTCATCATCATAGGCGGACAGAATCAGCACGCGGATGGCCGGCTGGCGCTGGCGGATGGCGCGCGCAGCTTCGAGGCCGTTCATGCCGGGCATATGCACGTCCATCACCACCACATCCGGTTTGAGTTCGTCGCACAGGCGCACGGCGTCTTCACCGCGCGCCGTCTCCGCCACGATCGACAGGTCACTGGATTGCTCCAGCAGTTGCCGCGTGCCTTCGCGAACGATTTTATGGTCGTCGGCCAGCAGCACACGGATGATTGCGTTTGCCATCGCAGAACTATTGTATTCGTTTCGGCGGCGCGCCCTCCGGCGCGTTGCCGCATACCTGAAATCAGTTATACGGTCATAACTGATATCAGTGATGTATTGTCCTGTGGTGTTACCTACGATGGTGAATGACCAGCGATATCAATCGCTGCGATTCATAACGTGTTCAGCCAGCCCGTCGTATGACATGATGAACGACAGTTCGCTGTTGCGGGATTGACCGGCTGGACCGTTATCCCGGCCGGGTCATGGCCTGTTGTTGCGGCGATGACCGCATGG
Source organism: Chloroflexota bacterium (assembly GCA_021813225.1). Classification (GTDB taxonomy): domain Bacteria; phylum Chloroflexota; class Anaerolineae; order J036; family Brachytrichaceae; genus CAIXPS01. The sequence goes on along the minus strand of JAKALH010000112.1, from coordinate 6,030 downwards.
CCGGGATCGGCAGGCAGCGCGGCGGCAGGTTGTAACGAATGGACATCCAAAGTAATGTGTCAGAAGAACTGCAATGGGATCCGGTAGTGCGTCACCTGGGGGTGGCGGTAACAGTTGCCGACGGCGTAGCCACTCTGACGGGGAGCGTAGCCTGTGAGGCTGAACGGCGCGCCTCAGAAGAGGCTGCGCGCCGCGTGCGGGGCGTCCGTGCGGTGGTCAACTGCATTGAAGTGATTCGCCCGGCGGTATACGCACTCGAGGACGCGGCTTTGGCTGAGCTGGTCGAGAACAGCCTGCACTCCTGCGCGCTCCTGCCCGCTGATGGATTGCAGGCGGCGGTGCATGACGGGTGTGTGACCCTGACCGGGCAGGTGCCGTGGCAGTACCAACGCGCTGAGGCCGAGCGGGCGGTGAGCCGGCTGCGCGGGGTGGCGGGCATCGCCAATCTAATCGCCATCGTCCCGCTGGAAACCCCTGTGGATATCGCGCAGAAAGTCGAAACCGCCCTGCGGCGCTGCGCCGGCCTTGATGCGCAGTGGGTGACAGTAGAGGCCTATAAAGGCAAGGTGGTGCTGCGCGGCAGCGTGCGCTCCTGGCAGGAGAGCGCCCTGGCCGAGGAAGTAGCTGCGCGCGCGCCGGGTGTGGAGGAGATTACCAACCATCTGGCGATACTGCCGTAGCCTTCATCTTCCGAAGCGATAACACCCGGAGACGGCAGCAGGCGTCTACCTGTTTTCAGGTATTGGCTCTAACTGAGTCCAGTGATGAAAAGCCCGCGCCGGCGTTGTATTCTGGTGCGGGCATACATCAAGGACGCTGAAGTTCATCAAGCACATCGCACCTTCGTCGTAGAACGTCACTGAACGCTGTTGCACGTCGCCGTACAACACACTCATACATCATCAATGTGCCTTGGCGCAATCAGAAAATTGCGTCGCAGCTTGAAAAACGCTCTTCGGGTCATCATCCGCCAGGATAGCCGAAGAGCGTGCTGCATTTAGAGCGCCGGCAGCGTTGCCCCTTCTACCAGTTGCCGGCGTTTCTTCATTTTTCCTTCCGTGCGCTTGCGTTGGCGCAGGATGGGTGCATACTACGGGGCTGTGCCTGGTTTTGCCCGGCGAGAACCAAAGCAGCTTATCTTCAATCGGGGTGAATATGAATACGATCAAAACCGCCATCGTCGGCATCGGGCGCGCCGGCTGGAATATGCACTGCGATGAACTGGACAAACGCGCCGACAAGTTTACGATCACGGCGGCCTGCGACATCGAACCGGAGCGACGCCAGCGCATGGCCGCGCGCTACGGCTGCCGCACCTACGCTGACATCGCCGACCTCATCAAAGATGGCGAGGTTGAACTGGTGTCGATTGCCACGCGCTCGCCCGACCACGTGGCGCACGCCATCCTGGCGCTGGAAGCCGGCAAACACGTCTTCCTCGAAAAACCGATTGCGCTGGATTACGCCGGCGCGCTGCGCCTGCGCGATGCCGCGACGGCTGCGCGCGGGCAACTGTACTTCCGGCACAATCGCCGTTTCGAGCCGGCCTTCACCCACATCCGCGAGCTGCTGGCGTCCGGCATCATCGGCGAGGTGTTCGAGGTCAAGCTGCGCCGCAACAGCTACCAGCGCCGCAGCGACTGGCAGACCCTGCTGGCGTGCGGCGGCGGACTGCTGAACAACTGGGGGCCGCATATCGTCGACCACGCCCTGCAGTTTCTGGATGCGCCGCTGGCCGACCTGTGGAGCGATCTGAAACGCATCGCCGCGTTGGGCGACGCCGAGGACCATTTGAAGATCGTCCTGCGCGGCGCCAACGGGCGCGTGGTCGATATGGAAATCAGCGGCGGCGCGGCGCTGCCGGAGCCGGAGTACATCATCCTGGGCGAGCGCGGCGCGCTGATCTGCCAGGGCGATGAAATCACGCTGCGCTATCTGCCGCGCGATTTCAACCTGCCCGAAGAGCACGCCTCCGCCGAGACGCCGGGCATGGCCTACACGACCGGCAAAGGCGGACAACTGCCCTGGGTGAACGAGACCATCGGCGTGCATCCGTCCATCCCCACGGAAATGGACGATATCTGGGATCACCTGTATGCAGCCATCCGCGAAGGCGTGCCGTTCCCAGTGACGACGGCGCAGGCGCTTGAGGTCATCCGCGTAATCGAACTGGCCAGACAGGGCACGCCGTTCCAGCAGACCGGCGCGTCACCCCTGCGGTGAAGCGCCGGCGAACATCTCGCGCGCCAGGCGCGGGCCGCCGCGGGCCGCCAGCCCCAGCCTGACCAGCCAGTCCATCATGAAGAATGTGCGGGCCTGATAGTGCTTGCGGTAGAACAGCCACATGGCGCGGTCAAACTCATACTGCGCCCTGGCGCTCCGGCGGCTGGCGGCGCGCTTGACGTGCTGCACCGTCACCGCGGGGTAGTAGATGACGCGCCAGGGGCGGCCGGCGCTATTGCGCTGCTGCTTGATGCGCAGACACCAGTCCAGGTCTTCGCCGTACATGAAGAACTGCTCGTCCAGCAGCCCGGCCTGCCGGATGGCATCTCCTCTGACCAGCATGCACGCGCCGACGACCGAATCCACATCGGTCTGCTCGTCGACGCCGAGGTAGGTCATGTTGTAGCGCCCGAACAGGCGGCTGCGCGGGAATATGCGGCTGAGTCCGGTCAGACGGTAGAACGACACCGCCGGCGTGGGGAAACTGCGCCGGCAGGCCATGTCCAGCGTGCCGTCCATCAGCATCAGTTTGGGGCCGACGACGCCGGCGTCCGGCGTGGCGTCGGCGAACGCAACCATGCCGGCCAGCGCGCTCGGCAGCACCAGCGTATCCGGGTTGAGCAGCATGGCATAGCGCGCCTGCGGAGCGGCGGGGAAACTCAGCGCGCGCAGCCCCAGGTTGTTGCCGGCGGCGTAGCCGTTATTGGCCGGGCTGCGAATCAGGCTCACTTCGGGGAATTGCGCTGCGACCATCTCCGCGCTGCCGTCGTCCGAGCAGTTGTCCACCGCGCAGGTGACGAAGTCGAGTCCGCTCTGCCCGCGCAGCGATGCCAGGCAATCCGCCAGCAGTTCGCGCGTGTTGTAATTCAGGATAATGACCGCCAGATCGTGCATCGTGCTCATTGTATGCGCAGCGCCGCAGGATGCCAGACGCGCCCCGCACGGCGAGCCGCCGCCGCGCCCACACGCATACCCTGGTGACCCGCTCCCCAATCTTCCGACCTCCGACCTCCGACCTCTGACCTCTGACTTCTTGCTCTTGCGCCGCTACTCCCCTTCCCACACCTGGTACAACGGCACGCGGCGATTTTCGGAGCCGCTGCCGGGGAAGTAGTACGGCATGTCCAGTCGCGCGACTTCGGTCAGGCGGAATACATGCCGCAGCCCTTCCACCGCCGCGCGCACCTCATCGCCGTCGGCCAGGATATAAACCGGCGTGCGTTCCTGCAGCAGCGCGCGGACGAACTTCTGCGCCTGCTGCGGTGTCCACCGCCCCGGGCGAAAAGTCAGGCGATTGGCATACAGATCGACAGCGCCGCTGTTCAGCGAGCAGCCAATCGCCGCGCCAGGCGGCGTCAGTTCGCCCAGCCGCGTGAAGGATGCGCGCTGTTCGCGCACCAGGTAACCGAAGGCGTCGAAGCCGTGCGTGATGGGCAATTGCAGCGTCTGTAAAGAGCGCTGCACCAGCGCGAAGCTCAGGACGACGACCAGCAGCATGCGCAGAGCATCGGCCAGCACGACCGCCTGGCGGCGTACTGCGGGTTCGCGCCTGACCAGCGCCATCGCCAGCCAGACCATGCCGAACGCGGCCAGGAAGCTGAGCGGCGGGAACAGCGACAGAATATCGCGCAGGCGCAGATAGGCGTAGGCGATATGCAGCGCGAACAGCGGAACGAAGTAAATCGCCAGCGTCAGCAGGGCGCGCCGGTGGCGACGCCACAATACGATTGCGCCGGCGGCGATGAATGGCAGCAGCAGGCCGAATTCGCGCGGCGAAGCCAGTTCCGAGGTGATGCGCGCCAGCGTCTCGGGCAGGCGCGGCAGCGAGAAGTTGGACAGCTCCTCCGAGCCGGTATGGAACGGGCTGCCGAATGCGACGGTGTGGTAGGCCAGAACCGGCGCGGCGGCCGCCAGCGCGCCCAGCCCCAGCGCCAGCAGCGCCGGCCACTGGCGCGCCAGCCAGCCGCGCGTGTCGCTCTGCTCCCGCCTGTTCCCCGCGATCAACGCAAACAGGAGCGCCGGCGCGACGAGTAACTGGGTATAGCGCACGTCGAACGCGATGCCCAGCGCGATGCCGCTGAGCACGGCCAGGGCGATGCGGCGCATGGGTTGCGGCGATCCGGCAGGTGCGGCGAACGCCAGCACGACGGCCAGCAGCGAAAAGAGCTGCGCGGCGATGTCCGCCATGGGAACCATCTGCCATTCGACCTGCTGGTATGAGGTGGCGGTAAGCGCCACGGCCAGCGCGGCGACGGCGTAAGCCGCGACGCCGCCATTGCCAAACAGCACCCGCGAAAACGCCCACACGACCGCCAGCGACAACAGTGCAATCAACGGCGTGACCAGATACAACCCCGGCTCGCCGGCAGCGAGATAGGCCAGCGCGGTGAAGGCCGCATATCCCGGCGGCCACACCGTCGTCGCGATGCGCTGCACGTCCTGCGGGAGCCTATAACCGATGTGGATGATCGGCTCGGAAGGGATGTTCAATGCATAGGTCAGGCGAATGAGCGGGAACCGGTGGAAGACTGTGCCGCGGCGCGCCAGGTCGACACCCATCTGCGCGTAGGCGTAAGGGTCGCTGCCGGTTACGCCCCAGGTGTGCAGCGTGAGCGCCGTCCAGGCCGCCCAGGCTACCACTGCCGCGACCAGCGCCAGCGAAGCGGCCATGACGAAGCGGCGACCGACCGGCTCGGACGGCGCGCGGGTTTCCGGGCGCGTCACCTCGTATGCGGCGATGACCAGGCCGTAGATCGCCATCAGGATCACCCAGAGCTGCAGATTCAGCAGCGAGTTGAACGGCTCCACGACGCTGTACGTGCCGGCCGTAAACCGGGCGATGACGGCCGCAGCAACGCGCAGCAAAAGGATGAAATACACGACCAGCAGCGGCGCCAATGCCGTCAGGCGCAATCGGGCGGCCAGCCTGCGCCGGCCCAGACGGCCCGCGACTAACTGCAGCGCCAGCGCGACGATGTAGGGAACAAGGATGACTGCAACGGCGGCTGCCCCGTACCACAACGGCAGCCGCAGCACGTTCATCACAACCGCGCTGCCGGCCAGATTAAACAACAGCCACAGCAGCGTAGTGCCCGGCTGCCACGGCCCGCCGGCGGCACGTGTCTCTGGCGCCGGCGGGCGCGTCAGGGTCATTGCAGCCAGGCAATCGCCGATGATGCCGTCGCGCGCAGCCTGGCGGAGCAGGCGTGGCACGAACGGTGCAACGGCCACCGCGCCGGCGAGCAGCCAGCCGATGCGCAGGCCGAGAACAGGAATCTGGTACAGGCGCCCGATGCCGACCGCGGCGACCAGCAGGCCAGCCGCAATCTGGGCGGCAGCGACATCGCGCAACAACGGCAGCCGTTCGCGGCGCGTGCTTACGACCGCGCCCGCCGCAGCCCACAACAGCCCGACCGCCACAACCAGCCACATCAGGCCGCCGGCGCGCTGGGCCAGTACGCTGCCGTCAAGCCAGTATGACAGCCGGAACAGGTTACTGATGTGCATGGCGGGTATGTGTGGAGCGCCAGGAAGATGAGATCTTGGATTTAGGCGATTCCGCCAATTGCCGGAAGATGCCACCCGGTAAAAATCGCATCATGGTGAGCGGTGGACAGGCGAACAATGCTACACAATAAGGTGCTGCGTTGCGCGCGGTTTCAACCGCCGCGGAAAATGCCTGGAATTTCTGGCAGCTAACTGAGCTGGAATCACAGCGCGGCCGGCCGCCGCCGGCATCTACGGCGCGCGCCGCTTCTCCAACGCCTCTTTCAGCAGATTCTGCACCATTTGCGGGTTGCCCTTGCC
>JAKALH010000111.1 GCA_021813225.1 Chloroflexota bacterium | reverse complement strand
GTTTCACCACGGCGTTGAACGCCCCGTACTGGTCGGCAGGCAGCAGCGTGTCCAGGATGTTCTGGCCCTGCGCATCGTCGACGCGCAACTGCACGGCCAGCCCGGCTGGCGGCAGCGTGTATTTCACATCGTCTTCGTTGCGCACGATTCCGCGCAGATAGACCACCTGACCGGGCCGGTAGATCGGCCGGTCGGTATAGATATAGGCGCGCAGGCCCGCGCCGCCGCCGTAATAGCCGTAGCCGCGGATGGATGGCAGGGAAAAATTGTAGACGCTGATGCCCCCGGACCAACTGCTCGACACCGCCGAGAAGCGGCCGTCGGCGATGGCAAGGATTTCGCCGCTGCTGTTGGTGCTGGCTGGAATGGCAATCTGCGCAACGCCGCTGGCGTCGGTGTTGCCGTTTCCGATGGCGAATGTTTCCAGTCGCTGCGAATAGCGCACGCCGTAGAACCGGACGGCCAGATTGGCAACGGGTTTGCCGGTCTGCATGTCGTTTGCCCAGACCAGCGCACCGGCTGTCGCATGTTTCAGCGTCAGGTTGATTTCGGACACGATGACGACAATTTCCTGGTGAAAGCGTTCCTGAGGGATGTCCGGCGATGTGGCGATAAGATAGTATGCGCCGGGCGCCAGCCTGCCGCCGTCGGGCGCCAGATTCACCAGCACGTGCGTCGCTCTGTTCGGCGGCCCCTGGACGGTCTGCCGCCAGCTCCGCACCGGCTGTCTGGCCGCCGCCGCAAGGCCGTTTGCATCGCGCAGCAGGAAGCCCGCGTCCTTGGCGCTGAAAGCGGATAGCTGGAAGTCCAGCCGGCTGATATTCACCGCGGTGGCGGCCAGTTGCGCCGGCAGATAGGCGTTCAGCGTCACTGCGCCGTATGGCACGTTGATGTAGGCGCTGGGCGGCAGGTCGCCCGTGCGGAACGCCACACGCAGCGACTGTTCGGTCAGGTTCCCGTACGGGTCGGCGATGCCGGGCGTAATATGCGCCACGTAGTCCGTGGCCGCTTCTGCGCCGAAGTAGATGGTGAAGCTGTGATTATAAGCGTTGTAATAGCTGAATGCCCGGGTCGGGGATATCTCCGGCGTCATGCGGAAGTGCGCCATGATCGTCGAAGGGTCGACATCGGTATTGAACCGGATCGTGAACGATGTGCCGGGCGGCACGCCGCGCGCCCCGTCGGCGGGTTGCGTGGCAATGACTTTCGGGAGCGGCACGGTGCGAAAAGTGGAGTTCCAGGCCTGCGCCGAGCCATTGCCGCCGCCTGCACTCCTGACCCCGGATGCGATGCGTATCGTGTATGCGGCGTCGAACGCCAGACGGCTGGACGGCGTAAAGATCAACGTATCGCTGAGAACGACGGCCTGCCCATCTACCGGGCGGCCGTCCGAATCCAGCAGCGCGAAAGCCCCTATTGCTGACGCCGGGTCGACATTCTGGTTGAACACGGCGCGGACGGCGGCGTCGATGCGCGCCGGTCGATTCGTCTGGGCTGGGGATACAGACAGCACTTTGGGGGCTGCTGTGCCGAAAGTCCAGGTGTAATCGGTCGCCAGCGGATTGCCGTCCGTATCCTTCAGGCTGGCGGCGATACGACCGGTGTACGTCGTGCCGCCCGGCAGAGGCCGCTCGGGCCGGAAGACCAGGATAGAGGTATTCAACCATTCCGCTTTGCCGGCGATGGGCGGATCGAAACTCAGCGGCTGCGGCAGGCTGGACTGCTCGTTCAGCGTCGTGAGTGGAACGACCGGGTGATTGAACAGCACTGTGATAATGGTATCGGGATAGGCATCGCTTGTGCCGCCCGCCGGTATCGTCTGCCCCACTTCCAGGTTGCCCTGGGTAGCAAAGCGGAACTGATAGGGGTTGCGCAGCGCGGCTCCGTCGGCGGCGCGGGCTTCCTGCGTCAGCGCGACATCCATGATGGTGTTGCGCGGCAACGCGGCGGCGGGCTGGAATGAGAGCGTGCGCGCATCGGCCCAGGCGAAGCTGCCTTTTACGGCCGGTTGCGTTCTGAATGCGGCTTCGACCGACTTTTGATCCATGGCCCGGTCGAACACGATCTGTATGGCGCCGGCTGGATTGAGACGTTCGCCGGTTTCCGGTGTGTGCTGGATCACGATTGGCGACACCACGCTGAGCGGCACCGGCGTATAGGGCAGGTTTATGGCAGGCGGCAGCGCGGTTGCCGTCGGCGGGATTGGCGTCGCGGTGGGTGGTATCCGTGTCGGCACTACTGTCGCCGTGCCGGGCTGGCAGGCGCTTGCCAGGATGGCTGCAAGCAGGCCTGCGGCAACGGTGACGCGCCTGGCAGGCGTAAAGCGGGTGCGTTTCATAACACGTCCTCCTGGGTCTGTTGCCGCGCAGCGGCCGTAATGTACAGACGCGACACCTTCTATTTTGGTTCCATTTCAGCCGGGCAGGGTCTGGCGAGCAGGCGAGAAAGCTGCCGCAAGCATTGCAGTCACACAATGCTAGAATAGCCTCAGTCTGCGAACGGGTTGCGTTGAAATCTGATCGACACATCCGTGAGCAGGCGCAGTGCATTTGCGCCCGTAGTCGTATGGACGTAAAGTTACAGCTTATATGTCGAGCATGGAAGCGAGCGCGCAAGTACGCCGCCCCTGATTCTGTGTGAGAGGAGCAGTCCGCTGATGAGTGCTACGCCGGAGAATGCAACGCTGCCCAGTACGCCATCGTCCGAATCCCTGCAGATGAACATGTCCCGCAGTCTCTGGGAGGATGCCTGGCGCCGGCTGATCCGCGGAAGAAACGGTCAGATCGGGATGGTGATCGTCGCGCTGGTGATGCTCATTGCCGTCGTTACGCCGATAGTCGACCCGTATGACCCGACAACGGACAGCGACCTGACCCACTCGCGCCTTCCGCCGTCCGCGCAGCATCTCTTCGGCACCGACCGCCTGGGTCGCGATGTGTTTCGCCGCGTGATGCATGGGGCGCAATACTCGCTGGCGGTGGCGCTGGCCTCGATTATCGCCGGCAGCGTGATCAGTACCGCCATCGGCATGGTCGCCGGATACTTCGGCGGCGCGGTTGACTCGCTGATCCTGCGGCTGATGGAATTGATGCAGGCCTTCCCCAGTATCCCGCTGGCTATCGCCATCGTCGCGGTGATCGGCCCTGGTCTGGTGGGCACGGTGCTGGCGGTCACGATCGTGGGCATTCCCGGCGGCATGCGCGTGGCGCGTGCGCTCACCCTCAGCCTGAAAAACCTGGACTATGTGGAAGCCGGGCGCTCCCTGGGTGCCGGCAACCTGCATATCCTGATGCGCCATATCCTGCCTAACCTGATCTCGTTCGTCGTCGTCGGCGCGACGCTCGGCGTCGGCGGCGTGATTCTTACCGCGGCGGCGCTGGGTTTCCTGGGCCTGGGCGCGCAGCCGCCCGCCCCGGAATGGGGCGTCATGATCGCGGACGCCGTGCCGTTCCTGCGCCAGTCGCCGAATCTCGCCCTGTTTCCGGGCCTTGCCATCATGATTACCGTGCTGGGCTTCAACCTGCTGGGAGACGGCCTGCGCGACGCGCTGGATCCGTCGCTGAGCGGGACAGCCTGACCGGCTGATAGAATGAGCGTTTATCGCACGGTTAATAGAGAGATCAGTCACACTGGGATACCGGCAGGAGGTGATGCGTACAATGATCTGATGCGTATGCCGCCAGGCGCGGCAGTGATGTTAGGTTAGTTCGAGGAGATATCCATTACGGAGGAGACAAGACAAATGGCTAGTAAGAAAAACCAGATGAGCCGCCGACGCTTCCTGATCGTCGCCGGCACGACGACCGCCGCCGGCATTCTGGCCGCCTGTGGCGGAGCAACACCGACCGCGGCGCCCACCGCCGCACCCGCCGCGACCAGCGCCCCGGCTGCGACGGCGGCACCTGCCGCGACGACAGCCCCCGCCGCGACGGCGACGACTGCGCCCACCGCGGCTCCCGCCGCGACGACGGCCCCCGCCGCCGGCGCGAATGACACTCTGATTCAGGGCCGTGGCGGCGACAGCGTGCTGCTCGACCCCGGCGTGGTCACCGACGGCGAATCGGCGCGCGTGGCTGCCACCGTGCACGACACGCTCACCATCATCGAGGGCAAGTCGACGAAAGTCGTGCCCTGGCTGGCCGAATCCTGGAGCACCACAGACAGCAAAGTGTGGACCTTCAAGCTGCGCAGCGGCGTGAAATTCCACGACGGCTCGGACTTCAATGCCGACGCCGTGAAGTGGAACTTCGACCGCTGGAGCCAGAAAAACTTCAAGTATCGCTACCCGACTCAGAAATACGAGTACTGGGACAACGAACTGAGCCAACTGGTAGACAGCTACAGGGTGGTTGATCCCACCACATTCGAGGTCACCCTCAAGCAGCCGTCTTCGCTGATCCTGGTCAAGCTGACCATCTTCTCGTTCGGCATCGTCAGCCCGACGGCTGTGATGGCGCAGGGCGAGAAGTACGGCACGCAGAACGGGACGCCCGTCGGCACCGGCCGCTTCAAGTTCGAAACCTGGGTGCCCGGCGACAAGATCGTGCTCAACCGCAACGACGACTGGTGGGGCGGCAAGGCCAACCTCGCGTACACGCAGGCGCCCAAGATCAGCAAGCTGATCTTCCGCTCGATCCCTGACAACAGCTCGCGCTTCGCCGAATTCCAGGCCGGAACGGTCGACCTGGCCGACCTGGCCCAGACCGATATCGTCACGCTGAAAGGCAACCCGAACTACGACCTGGTACCGGCGCTCTCGCTGAGCACGGGCTACATCGCCTTCCAGCAGTCGGTCAAGCCGTTCGACAAGCTGGAAGTGCGCCAGGCCATTGCGCATGGCGTGAACTGGGATGCCATCGTCAAGACGTTCTACGATGAATACGCGCAGCGCGCCGCCGGCTTCCAGCCGCCCGCCATCCTGGGCCATAACCCCAACCTGAAGCCTTACACCTTCGACCAGAATATGGCGAAGCAGTTGCTGGCGAAGGGCGGCGTGCCCAATGGGTTTACCACCGACTTCTGGTACATCCCGGTGATTCGCGGCTACTTCCCCGATTCCAAGGCAATCGCCGAGGCCATCGCGGCCGACCTAGCCAAGATCGGCATCAAGCTGAACCTGAAGACCGAGGACTGGGGCGCGTATCTGAACGACCGCCAGGAAGGCAAGTTCCCGATGTGGATGCTCGGCTGGGGCAGCGACAACGGCGACCCCGACAACTTCATCGGCTACCACTTCCTGTGGACGAACGGCAAGACGCCCAACAAGGAAGACTCCTACAACAACCCGGCGCTGCAGAAGCTGCTGCGCGAAGGCCAGGTGGAATCCGATCCCGCCAAGCGCGAGAAGATTTACCAGGACGCCGAGCAGATCGTCTACGACGAAGTGCCGCGCATCGCGGTCGCCTGGGTCACCTCGCCCGCGGTGTTCCCCAAGTACGTGAAAGGCTGGATCAAACCGCTGGCAGTGTTCCGTGACTGGTACGAGTTCTACTACCTGCAGCGCGCGTAACCATCCGTTTCGTTCAACTGACGGGGCGCGCCATTACCGGCGCGCCCCTTTTGCGCCGTACTTGCCGATGACAACCTACATCATTCGCCGAATCATTTTTGTCATTCCCGTTCTCATCGGGGTATCGATCCTGTCATTCTTCTTCGTGCGCCTGATCCCCGGAAACCCCGTGACGGTAATGCTGGGCGAGCGGGCCAGGCCGGCCGATATTGCGCAGTACAAGGCGCAGATGGGCCTTGACCAGCCCATCTACATCCAGTACATCCGCTATATGGAGCAGATGCTGAAGGGCAACCTGGGAAACTCCATCGTCACGCGCGTGCCGATTGCCAAGGATATCTCCTACCGGCTGCCGGCCACCATCGAGGCGATCTTCTTCGCGCTGGTGATTGGCATCACGATCGGCATTGCGATGGGAATCATCGCCGCACTGAAACGCAATACGCTGATTGACACCGGCGCGACGCTGGTCGCCCTCACCGGCGTCTCGATGCCGGTCTTCTGGCTGGCCCTGATTCTGATCTATTTTTTCGCCGTCAACCTCAAGTGGCTGCCGCCAGGCTCGCGTCTGGACGCCAACCTGGACATCAAGCAGATCACCGGCTTCTATACCATCGACAGCCTGCTGATGGGCCGCCTCGATCTGTTCGGCAATGCGCTGTGGCACATGATCCTGCCCAGCTTTGTGCTCAGCACCACGGTCATGCCGTCGGTCATGCGGCTCACGCGCGCTTCGATGCTGGAAGTGCTGCAGAAGGACTATATCCGCACCGCCCGCGCCAAAGGCCTGGCCATGCGGAAGGTTATCCTCAAGCATACGCTGCGCAACGCGCTGCTGCCGGTCATCACCGTCATCGGTCTGCAGATCAGCGGTCTGCTGGGCGGCGCGATTTTGACGGAGAATGCCTTCTCCTGGACCGGCATGGGTTCCTGGTTCTTCGGGGCCGTCACCGGGCGCGACTACCCGGTGATTCAGGCGTCGATTCTGCTGAACGCCATTATCTTCGTCATCATGACCATGCTGGTCGATATTTCGTACGCCTTTATCGACCCGCGCATCCGCTATAAATAACGACACCCTCCTGTGAGCCAAAATGACAAATAACATCGACTCCTTTCGCGCCGCCGAACTGGCGGTGCTGGGTGAAATCTGGTCGTCGCCAACGCTGTGGCCGACGATGCGCACGCTGTGCGACGACTGCAACGGCCGTTTCGTCGCCAGCGACGACGAGCGCCGCGCCGCGGCATTCATCCGCGACACGCTGGCGCAATACGGCCTGAGCGATGCCCATACGGAAGAATTCGCCGTGAATGGCTGGAAACGCGGAGCGGCCAGCCTGTCCGTCAACGGTCACGCCCTGACCTGCATCGGCCTGCCCGGCACGCCGCCGGCAACCCTGCAAGCACCTGTTGTGCATCTGGGCGATGGCGAGCCTGCCGACTTCACCCGCGTGGGCGAGCAGGCCAAAGGCAGGATTGCGCTGGTGCGCGGCAAGGGTTCGCATCGCCTGGAGAAATACGCCCGCGCACATGCGGCGGGCTGTGTGGCGTTCCTGTTCAGCAGCACCGAATACGGTTGCCTGCCGCCCACCGGCAGCCTGTCGTTCGGCGGCAGCCCCGCCACGCTGCCCGGCGTGGGTATCGCCTATGAGACCTTCCTGCGGCTGGAACGCATGATGGAAGGCCAGGAAGTCGTCGCCGGGCTGGATGTGCAGAGCGAAGTGTTTCCGGCGACCGGCCTGAACGTCATCGCCGATATCCCCGGCAGCAGCCCGGAGCTGGGTACGCTGATGGCCTGCGCGCACTACGACGGGCACGACATCGCCCAGGGCGCTATCGACAACGCCAGCGGCACGGCGGCCGTGATGGAAGCCGCGCGTGCACTGATGAAGGTGCGCGACCAGTTGAAGCTGAATGTCCGCGTCGCGCTGTGGTCGGGCGAGGAAGTCGGCATGATCGGTTCCGCCGCTTATGCCAATGCCCACCGCGCCGACCTGGAGCAGGTGAAGCTGGTGTTCAATTGCGATATCGTCGGCAACCCGGGTGTCTTCTTCATCGGGCTGAGCGGCTACGATACGGAGCGCGCCGCCGAGTTCATGCGCGGCCTGGCCGGCAAGGAACACGATGTCAACGTCGTCAGCGGGACGACGATCCCTTACTCCGACCACTTCTCGTTCAATATGAAAGGCGTCGCGGCGCTGATGGCGGCTACAGGCAGCCCGAAGCATCCCAACATGGGGCCGCACACCTACGGCGATACGCTGGACAAGGTCGACCTGCGCGCGCTGCGTTCCAGCACCGCCTACACGGCGCGTGTGCTGTTGCATCTGGCGCACGACCCGGCTCCGCTGCCGGCGCGCCATGCCACTGTTGAGGAAGTGCAGGAGTCGCTGCGCAAAGCCGGCTACGAGGAACTGCTGAAGGCGCAGGGGCGCTGGGAATTTTAGGCCGCCAGGACAGCGGATTCATGTAGAATCCGCTGTCGTACAGACCCTGCCCGTAAACCGGGGCGCCGGGGAATTTGGGACATGAAACGGACTTTACCAGCCGTGTTCCTGGCGGCGTTGGCCGCCGCCGTCATCCTGATTGTGGCAGCGCCTTACCTG
>JAKALH010000110.1 GCA_021813225.1 Chloroflexota bacterium | reverse complement strand
CGGCTTCGTCAGGGCGGCGGCCAGCACGTCTTCCATCGACCCGACCTGGATGAGCTTCATGTCGCGCTGAATCTTCTTCGGCACTTCTTCCAGGTCATTGGCGTTTTTCTTCGGCAGGATGAACGTGCGGATGCCGATGCGGTGCGCCGCCAGCAGCTTCTCTTTCAATCCGCCGATGGGCAGCACGCGCCCGCGCAGCGTAATTTCGCCGGTCATAGCGACGTCGCGCCGCACCGGCGTCTTCGTCAATGCCGAAATCAGCGCCGTGGCGATGGCGATGCCCGCCGAGGGGCCGTCCTTCGGCACGGCGCCTTCGGCCACGTGCACATGGATGTCGCTCTTCTCGTACCGGCGCGGATGAATGCCCACGCGCCTGCTGATCGAACGCGCGTAGCTCAGCGCCGCCTGCGCCGACTCCTGCATCACGTCGCCCAGTTGCCCCGTCAGCATCAGGCCGCCCTTGCCCTCCACCAGCGTGACCTCGATGGGCATCAGGTCGCCGCCGGCTTCGCTCCACGCCACGCCGTTGGCCACGCCCACCTGATCCTGCTCGTCCAGCATGCCGAAGTCGAACTCCGGCGGGCCCAGGTAGCGGTGCAGCATGGCGGGGGTCAGGCGGTGCGGGATGGGCTGACTCTCGGCCAGCCGGCGCGCCAGCTTGCGGCAGATGGTCGCGATCTCGCGTTCCATGTTGCGCACGCCGGCCTCGTAGGTGTACTCGCGCACGATATGGCGCAGCGCGTCCATCCCGAACACCACCGGCTGGCTGCCCAGCCCGTTCTCCTCAAGCTGGCGCGGCACGATGAACTGCCGCGCGATTTCCAGCTTCTCCTCTTCCACATAGCCGGGGAACTCGATCACTTCCATGCGGTCGTCCAGCGCGGGCGGCACCGTGTCCAGCACGTTGGCGGTGGTCACCCACATGACTTTGGACAGGTCGTAGGGCAGGTCGAGGTAATGGTCCTCGAACTCGCGGTTCTGCTCCGGGTCCAGCACTTCCAGCAGCGCCGCGGACGGGTCGCCGCGGAAGCCGTACAGATCGCCCAGCTTGTCGATCTCGTCCAGCACGAATAGAGGGTTGACCGTTCCGGCGCGCTTCATGGTCTGCAGGATGCGCCCGGGCAGCGCGCCGATATACGTGCGGCGATGCCCGCGGATTTCCGCCTCGTCATGCACGCCGCCCACCGACATGCGCACGAAGCGCCGCCCCAGCGAATCCGCGATGCTGCGCGCCATCGATGTTTTGCCGGTGCCGGGCGGGCCGACGAAGCAGATGATCGGCGTGCGCATCTTCTCGCCGGCCAGTTGGCGCACGGCGATGTGCTCCAGGATGCGCTCCTTCACCTTGCTCAGCCCGTAGTGGCGCTCGTTCAGTATCTTCTCGGCCAGTTTGACGTCCAGCCGGTCGGCGGACTGCTCCACCCAGGGCAGGTCCAGCAGCCAGTCGATGTACGTGCGCACCATGCTGACTTCGGGCGAGAAGCCGTCCATGTGGTTCAGGCGCGCCAGTTCTTCTTCGACCTTGGCCCGCACAGCCGCGGGCAATGTTTTGGCGTTCAGCCGCTCGCGCAGCGCGGCGAGTTCCGGCGGCAGCGGCTCATCCTCGCCCAGCTCGCTCCGGATGGCGCGCATCTGTTCGCGCAGGAAGATCTCGCGCTGGCCGCGGTCCACCTCGCTCTGCACCTGCACCTGAATGCGGTCTTCCAGTTCCAGCACATCCAGTTCGCGCGCCAGCAGCACGCTCAGCTTCTGCAGGCGCGCCGAAGGCTCGGTCGCCTCGAGGATGGCCTGGCGCTGCGCAGACTCCAGCGGGACTGTCTGGGCGATCAGGTCGGCCAGCCAGCCCGGGTTGCCGACGTTCATGGCATAGACGAACGATTCTTCCGGCAGGCTGCGGTCCAGCCGGGTGATGCGTTCGAACAGCGACAGGGCGGCGCGCATCAGCGCCTCGGTGGACGGCGTCTTGGCGGGCTGCTCGTGGATGACCTGTGCGCGCGCGACGATGAACGGCGTGGCCTGCAGCCAGTCCAGCACCTTCACGCGCGCCTGGCCGCGCACCAGCACGCTGGTGGTGCCGTCGGGCATACGCAGCGAGCGGCCCAGTTTACACACCACACCCACCGTATACAGGTCGGACGGGCGGGGGTCGGGGATATCGACGTTGACCTTCTGCGCCAGCGTCACCACCAGCCCCATCTCGCCGGCCGCTTCCACGGCGCGCAGCGAACGCTCGCGCCCGATTGACAGCGGCATGACGGCGCGCGGATAGACGACCGTCTCGCGCAGAGCGACGACGGGCGCCTCGAAGGTCTCGGGCAGCGCCGCGCCGTTGCCGTTGGTGTGGGCGTCCGCGAATTCCTGTTGCAGGCTGTCGCCGAAACTGGCCGCGATCAGCCAGTTGCGCAGTTCGGGGGTCAGGTAATCCCGGTTGGCGGACATCTATTCGTCGGTCTCCGGCGGATTTCCCCGCGAGCGCGCCGCCCACACGGCCCGCGCGACGCCGGTGAGCGCCACGCTCCCGGCGATGCAGACGGGGTCTTCCGAATCGATGGCCCTGTTCATGGCGTCTTCGGCGCCGGGCAGCGCAGTGGCCCGCAGGTTCAGCGAGCGGGCGATTTCCATCAGCCGCTCCACCGGCAGCGCGCGCGAGTTGCTCACCTGCGTCATGATCCAGCGCGCGGCGCGCGGCGCCAGCGCCTTCAACATGCCTTCGGCGTCCTTATCGTGGTAGCAGCCGAAGACGAACACCCAGCGCCGCCCCGGGAAGACTTCCGCGATTGTCGCCGCCAGCTTGTTCACGCTGTCGATGTTGTGGGCGCCGTCGGCCACCAGCGGCGGTTCGCTGCGCAGGATTTCGAAGCGCCCCGGCCACGTGGTCATGCGCAGGCCGTCGCGGATGGCGCGCGCTTCGACGTTCAGTTCGCTGTTGTGCGAGCGCAGCACGTCCATCGTCGCAATCACGGCTGTGGCATTGTCGATCTGGTGGCGTCCCAGCAGTTGAATCTCGTACCAGCCTTCCAGGTCGTTGACGAAGGGGTTCACGTTCGTGCGCGTGCGCGCCACCTGACGCACCTGGAAAGTCTGTTTCGCCAGCGCTACCGTGCCCGGCGTCCAGCGCCAGTGCCGTTCCAGAATGGTCAGGGGGGCGTTGCGCTCGTGCGCCACGCGCTCAATCACGCTCAGGGCTTCCATGCGCTGCCAGTGGCTCACCACCGGCACGCCCGGTTTGATGATGCCGGCCTTCTCGCCGGCGATTTCGGCCAGCGTGTTGCCCAGCCATTTCGTGTGGTCGAAGCTCAGCGAGGTGATCAGGCTGACCTGCGGTGTGATGACGTTCGTCGCGTCCAGGCGCCCGCCCAACCCCACTTCCACCACGGCCCAATCCACGTTCTGCTCGGCAAACCAGGCGAATCCCATCGCGGTGGCGGCCTCGAAGGTGGTCACGCCGCGGTGGGTCTCGATCAGCGCCTTCAACTGCTCCGTCAGCCGCACGACATCGGCGCGACTGATGTACTCGCCGTCGACCTGGATGCGCTCGCGGAAGGTGTTCAGGTGCGGCGAGGTGTACAGGCCCGCCTTCTGACCCAACTGGCGCAGACACGAAGCCAGCATGGCTGCGGTGGAGCCTTTGCCCTTCGTGCCGGCGACGTGAATGGTCTTGTAGCGTTCGTGCGGGTTGCCCAGCGCCGCGAGCAGGTCGCGCATGCGGTCCAGATTCAGCGTGGCCGGCGAGTAGTTGCTCAGTGCGATGCGCTCATAGTTGGCGAGTTCGTAGAGATAATCCAGCGCATCATGGTACGACAAAGTGGTCATCGCGGGTAAGTATAACCGGATGCCGCCCAGTTATAATTCACGGTACTATGAAAGCGCTCCTGTCTGTATCCGACAAGACCAACCTGGTTGAGTTTGCATCGGGCCTTCGCGAATACAACGTGGATCTGGTGGCCAGCGGCGGCACGGCGCGCGCGCTCCAGGCCGCTGGCCTGCCGGTGACGACCGTCGAAGAAGTGACCAGCTCGCCCGAAGTGCTTGACGGGCGCGTCAAGACCCTGCACCCGCTGATTCATGCCGCCATCCTGGCGCGCGACACCGACAGCGACCGCGCCGACCTGGCGAAAATCGGCGCGGCGATGATCGATATCGTCGCCGTCAACCTGTACCCGTTTCAGAAAACCGTGGCGCAGCGCTACGTGACGCTGGCCGACGCCATCGAGAACATCGACATCGGCGGCGTCGCCCTGATCCGCGCGGCGGCCAAGAATTACCAGCGCGTGGCGGTCATCTGCGATCCGTGCGACTACGACCTGGCGCTGCGCGACATCGCCCGGCACGGCTTCGTCTCGCTGCAGACGCGCGAGGTGCTGGCGCTGAAGGCCTTCGCCCACACGGCCGCCTACGACGCCGCCATCCGCGATTACCTCACCGGCATCCAGTCCAGCGAATCGCCGGTGCTGACGCTGACGCTGCAGAAGGTGCAGGAGCTGCGCTACGGGGAGAACCCCCACCAGCGCGCCTCGCTGTATTCCTACATCAACTCCTGCGCAGGGCCGCTGGGCGGCAAGGTGCTGCAGGGCAAGGAACTGTCGTACAACAACCTGCTGGACCTTGACGCGGCGTGGCGTGCGGCGGTGCAGTTTGAGCAGCCCACCATCGTCATCGTCAAGCATCTCAGCCCGTGCGGCATCGCCAGCGCGGATGAACTGCCGCGCGCCTTCAGCGCGGCCTATGCCTGCGATACGACTTCGGCTTTCGGCGGCGTCATCGCTTCCAACTGGGAGATCGACCTGGCGACCGTGGAAGCCATGGGCGACCTGTTCATCGAGTGCATCATCGCGCCCGGCTTCACCGGCGACGCGCTGAGGCGCCTGGCTAAACGCAAGAACTGCCGGCTGGTGGAGATGCCCGACCTGAAGCTGGAGCCGGAGTACGAGTATCGCAGCATCAACCGCGGCATCCTGCGCCAGTCCGTGGATCGAGGCGACCCGGCCATTGCCAGTTGGCGCGTGGTAACAAAGCAGGCGCCCAGCGAGGAACAGTTGCGCGCGCTGCAGTTTGCCTGGAAGGCCGCCCAGCACGTCAAGAGCAACGCCATCGTGTTCGCCAGAGAGACTGACGGCGTGATGGCGACCGTGGGCATCGGCGGCGGGCAGCCCAACCGCGTGGATTGCGTGCGCATGGCCGCCCAGCGCGCCGGCGAGAATGCCCGCGGCGCGGTGATGGCAAGCGATGCATTCTTCCCGTTCGCCGACAGCATCCAGGAAGCGGTGAAGGTCGGCATCGCGGCGGTCGCCCAGCCGGGCGGCTCGGTGCGCGACCGCGATGTCATCGCGGCGGCGGACGAGGTCGGCATCGCCATGATGCTGACCGGCGCGCGACACTTCCGGCACTAGACGACGGAGACATGCGGGATCAGAGACTGGAGACAGGTTGGAAACCCGGTTTGTGTGTCAAACCGGGTTTCTTGTTAAAGGGAGATACATGGAAATACAGGAAGCGTTGACCTTTGACGACGTGCTGCTGACGCCGGGATATACCGAGGTGCTGCCCGCGCAGGTGAACGTGCGGGCGCGCCTGACGCGCGAGATTGCGCTGAGCATCCCCATCCTCAGCGCGGCCATGGACACCGTAACCGAGGCGCGCATGGCAATCGCCCTGGCGCGCGAAGGCGGCCTGGGCGTCATTCACCGCAACATGACCGTCGACCAGCAGGCCGAAGAGGTGGACAAGGTGAAGCGCAGCGAGAGCGGCATGATCGTCGATCCCATCACCCTGCCGCCCGAAGCCACCCTGCGCGACGCCGAAGCGATCATGAGCCGCTACCGCATCAGCGGCGTGCCCATCACCCGCGACGGCATCCTCGTCGGCATCCTCACCAACCGCGATATCCGCTTCGTGGAGCCGCAGGACCTGGACCAGCCTATCAGTCGCCACATGACCAGCGAAAACCTGGTGACGGCGCAGGTGGGCACCACCCTCGACGAGGCTAAGGCGATCCTGGGGCGCCACCGCATCGAGAAGCTGCCGCTGGTGGATTCGCAGGGACACTTGAAAGGGTTGATTACCGTCAAGGATATTCAAAAGAAACGCGATTACCCCGGCGCGGCGCTGGATACGCGCGGCCGCCTGCTGTGCGGCGCGGCGGTGGGCGTGGGCGGCGACGCCGAGACGCGCGCGCGGGCGCTCATCGGCGCGGGTGTGGATGTGCTGGTGATCGATACCGCGCACGGCCACTCGCGCGGCGTGCTGGACGCCATCACGCGCATCAAGAACCTGGGCGGCAACGTGTGCATCGTCGCCGGCAATGTCGTCACCGCCGAGGGCACGCAGGCGCTCATCAGCGCGGGCGCGGATGCCGTCAAGGTGGGCGTGGGCGCGGGCAGCATCTGCACCACCCGCATCGTGTCCGGCGCCGGCATGCCGCAGGTCACGGCCATCCAGAACTGCCTGGAACCGGCGCTGAAGAACGACATCCCGCTGATTGCGGACGGCGGCATCCGCTACAGCGGCGACATCGTCAAGGCGCTGGCGGCGGGCGCATCGACGGTCATGCTGGGCAGCCTGATGGCCGGCCTGGACGAATCGCCCGGCGACGTGGTGCTGTACGAAGGGCGCCGCTTCAAGGATTACCGCGGCATGGGTTCGCTGGGCGCCATGCAGGGCCTCGGCAAAGACCGCTACGGAACCGGCCAGGGCGGCGGCAAGAGCGTCCCGGAAGGCATCGAAGGGCGCGTGCCCTTCAAAGGGTCTTTGCGCGATTACGTGTACCAGCTTGTCGGCGGTCTGCGCAGCGGCATGGGCTACGTGGGCGCCGCCAACCTGGATGAACTGCGCCTGAAGGCGAAGTTCCTGCGCGTCACTCATGCCGGGTTGATCGAGAGCCACCCGCATGACGTGATCGTGACGAAGGAAGCGCCCAACTACGGCGTATCGGCGAACGCCTGACAGGTCTACCGGACCTGTCAGGTGTCTTGCTTCCGGCTGCGGCTCGGTTTGCGCCTCTCACTGGCGCGGGGTACACTGAGATTGCATTGCGAAACCTGAAGGAGTAACCGAACATGAAGACATTTGTCACCTTCGGCGAGATCATGCTGCGCCTCTCGCCGCCCCCGTTTTACCGCATCATCCACACGCACAGCTTCGATGTCACCTTCGGCGGCGCCGAGGCGAACGTGGCGGTGTCGCTGGCGCAGTTCGGTATGCCGGTGGAGTTCGTCACGCGCCTGCCGAAGAACGACGTGGGCGACCTGTGCGTCAACTCGCTGCGCTCGGTGGGCGTGGGCACGCAGCAGATTGTGCGCGGCGGCGACCGGATGGGCATCTACTACCTGGAATTCGGCGCGGCGCAGCGCGGCAGCAAGGTGATTTACGACCGCGCCAACTCGTCCATCGCCACCCTGAAACCCGGCACGATCGACTGGAAGGCTGTGTTCGCCAACGCGGGCTGGTTCCACTGGACCGGCATCACCCCCGCCATCTCCGAGAGCGCCGCGGCGTGCTGCCTTGAGGCGATCAAGGCTGCCCGCGAGATGGGCGTGACCGTATCCGCCGACCTGAACTACCGCGCCAACCTGTGGAAGTGGGGCAAGAAAGCCAGCGAAGTCATGCCAGAGATGGTCGGCCTGTGCGACCTGGCCATCGGCAACGAGGAAGACGCTGAGAAGGTCTTCGGCATCAAGGCCGCCGACACCGACGTGACCGCCGGCAAGGTCAGTGCCGAGTCGTATGTGTATGTATGCGAGGAAATGAACAGGCGCATGCCCAACCTGAAGCAGATTGCCATCACCCTGCGCGGCTCGCTGTCGGCCAGCCACAATACGTGGAGCGGGATGTTCTGGGACAACGGCACGGTGTACACCGCTCCCACCTACGACATCGAGCATATCGTCGACCGCGTGGGCGGCGGCGACAGCTTCATGGGCGGCCTGCTGTATGGCCTGCACACCTACCCGGACAAGCAGAAGGCCATCAACTTCGCGGTGGCGGCATCGTGTCTCAAGCACAGCATCATGGGCGACTTCAACATGGTGACCGTGGCCGAGGTGGAAAAGCTGATGCAGGGCGACGCCTCCGGCCGCGTCAGCCGCTGATGCAGATAAGCCTCACAGGTCTGGTAGACCTGTTGAGGCTGCCCGGCGTCCAACTCAACGCCGACCGCC
>JAKALH010000109.1 GCA_021813225.1 Chloroflexota bacterium | reverse complement strand
ATTGGTCGGCACGCCGGTGCCGTCTGCCTTGTTGATGCGCAACAGCTTGCCGTGCAGGTCGTCGATATTCAGGGCGCGGTAAGCGAGGTCAGTCACCTCGATGGACGGCGCGCCTTCGCCGAGCGATACGAACAGATACCCTTCCGGCGACCAGCGCAGAGAATCGACCGAGTGGTTCTGGCGGGTGGACTCGAAGTCGTCCAGAATGAGCGTGGCGCTCGAAGGCGCCGCCACGTCGCCGTCCAGCACATAGCGCTCGATGCGCCCCATTACCGGGGCCGGCGAGTCATGCGGCATCGTGACGGGCTTGTAGGTGTAGAAGAGGTAGATGTAATGGTTCTTTGTGAAATCGGGGTCAACAGCCACATCGATGAAACCGCGGTCCACGTAGTCGTTGACATGGTTGCGCAGGTCGATAACCGGTTGCGCGCGCACGATGCCGTTCTCGATCATTTTCAGCATGCCGCCTTTTTCGGCGACAAGGATGCGCCCGTCGGGCAGGAAGGAGAAAGCGGTCGGCCACTCGAAGGCATTCGCGATGGTATTCACCGCGAAACCATCCGGCACTTTCATATCGCCGGCCGGGCGGGCGTTGGATACGGCGGGGTTCAGCAGCGCGCCCAGCATCAGCGCAGCAGCGAGTGCCGCCCCCAGCGCCACGATGCGCCCGGCCTGTGATGATTCTTTATGAGACATGGTTGTTTACCTCTGCAATGAGTCTGCCGTTCACGGGATAGACCTGTCAGGGAGCATCGGCCTGAGGCAGCGGAATGGTGACAGCGTCGTCAGCCCAGCGGCTGCCGTCTGGTTTCAACGCCTGCAGGCGAACGCCCGTGCCGGACGCATACCACCCCAGGCGCAGGCTTGCCGCGGACCCCGGTATCGCGATGGTGCGCCGGTCGATGACCTGCTCCTGTGCATCCCACATACTGGTCGGATACGCGCCATTCACCGGCTGCGCGTCCTGCTGTGCAATGATTTTCCCGTTTCGGTCTAACACATGAACAAACAGAGTGTAGTCCCGATTGGGCGGTTGCAGGCACAGCCAGTGCAGGGCCAGCGACAGCCGGCCGTTGCGGGTCGCGGCGTCAAAGCCCTGCAATTCGATCAGGCGCGCGCCGGCGCCGGCGAACACGGCATCGAAGGTATATTGAGGGGCCGCCACGGGCTGGAGCGGCCCCAGCACTTTGATCTCGCCGATGGTGAACTGGCCGCTGCCTGAGCCATCGACCGGCAGCAGGGGCGGTTTCTCATAGACGCCGCGCACCGCAATCTGCACCGTTGCGATGCCCCGCTGCGCCGTCGCATCGATCGGCAACTGGTAGTCATCGCGAAAAATGCGCCCGACCGCCCAGCGCTGGGTGTCGAAGCGCCCGTTGAACGGGATGGCTTCCAGCCGCCCGATCAGATTTCCCTGCGCATCTCTCGCGGAGAGGATGGCATGATAGCTCTGCCGCAGCGGTTGCTGCGCGCCCCAGTACACCGACACGGCCACCGCCCGGCCCGGCTGGACGCTGCGGCTGTCGATCTGGGCATGCTGCAGCCGGATTTTGCCGCCGAAGCTGACTCCGCTCTGTCCAGGCAGCGCCGCGCGTTGCGCATCCGTCAGATATGCCGGCGCGGCAAAAGCCGGTTGAATCAGCGCGAATGGCGTCGCCGCGCTCAGCAGCGCCATGCCGGCGCAAGCCAGCGCCGCCACGACGGTGCGCGCCTTCGCGGGCAGCAGCGCCAGCCAGCCGGCTGCGACCGCGATGACGACCAGCGCCACGCCCGGCAGGATGAGCCGGCTGTTCTCGGTGCCCACGTAGTCGCGCAGCCACGCCGCATACGAAATAAACAGCGCCAGCTCCCACACCAGCAATATCGACAGGGCGGCGAATAAGGGATAACGCAAAGCGGCTTCGGTCGCCCGGCGCCGCCACGCGCGATATGCCAGGCGCACGACGCCCAGCACAGCCGCAACCAGCCCGACCGCGAAAACCCAGTCGACCCAGGGCGGGTAGCGCAACTCGATACCAATGACGCCCCAGTATGAAACAAGCACCTCCGGCATAGCGCCGATGAGCTGGGGCAGGTTTAGAGGCGGCTGGCGCAGCAGGGTCTGGTTGGCCGCCTGCACTTGTGACCACGCCAGCGGATTCCCGTAATGTACGGCGTTATAGATGAGCCACGGCCCGGCGACCAGTGCCAGCCCGGCGGCCATCAGCAGACCGGATAGCAGGGCATCGCGGAAGCGCACGGCTGCCGGCGATTGCCGCGCCTTGTAAACGACCAGCAGACCTGCCGGCACCAGCAGGGCCAGTCCCGTCACCTTGCTCAGGACCGCGATGCCGACCATGATGCCGAGGAGCAGAAAAGAGGCGCGAGACCGGAAAATAGAGAGTGGCGACGGGACATCGATCACGATACGCACCATCCACCAGCAGGCCAGGGTGGCCGCGAAGGTGATAGCGATGTCGTTGCTCACGATACTGGAAACGTGAATGAACTTCGGGTTGAGCGCCGTCAGCGCCGCGGCCAGAAAAGGCAGCAGGCCTGCCCCGTCGGCTGGCTGCGCAACATCAGCCAGCATACGCGCGGTGGCGTACACCAGCAGCACAGTCAATGCGCCCAATAATGTCGAGAACAGGCGCGCAACGTGCACTGCCCGGGCCGCGCCTTGATAGGGAAAGGTCTCGGCGGCTGTGTGAATGTACTGGTTGGCCACGCTGCGGTGGTTCGCGTTGACATCTTTGTCAAACCAGTCCGGGTTCAGGCGGCTGATGTCGGCGAGGTTGCTGCGATCGAAAGGGCCGATCAACAGGGCGACCGCCGCATAGTACAGCGGCGGCTGGATGATCTCGTGCGATACAGCCAGGTCATGCGCCAGATCGGGCAGACGCCGCTCGCGCGCCAGATAGTCGGCGTAGGCAAAGTGATCGCCCTCATCCGGCGCTTCGAACAGCGGCTGCACGGCATTGTATGACAGGCTGAGCAGAACGAACACGGCCAGCAACGCGCCGATGGCCCAGGCTTGTCGCCGGGGGCGCGTCACTGTTTGCTGAGCCATCGGAACAGGTTGCGCGCGAAGAGACGGTCATCGGCCTGGCCCAGATCGCTGCCCGGGCCGGGGCCGTTCTGAAAGAAATTTCGATCGCACACCCCTGCCAGCCGACCGCCCGCGGCGTTCTCGCGCACAACCACACACGCCACCGTATCGCCGGGTTTCAGTGTGGCTTGATCGGCAGGCGGCAAAATGCACCCGCTGCGTGTCTGCGGCGTGCAACTGGCGAGTACCTTAACCTGGCCGAGCGCGGAAGCGCTGATGCGGAACTGACTGATGCCCTCGCCGCGAATAGCCTTCACGCCGTTCATGATCGGGTGCGCCGATACGACATTCGTGATGGTGACGGCGGGCTGATAGTTATCGGTGAGCACGTGCATGCCGAACTGGCCGATGAAGCTGTTGTCGCTGTCCCAGTTGTTCGGGCCAAACTGCGAATCCGCATAGACCAGAACGCTCCCGCCTTTCTGGTAGTATGCCGTCAGTGCGCCGACTTCGGCCGGTGTGAGCGCGCGGTCATTGGAGCCGAGAACGACGACCGCATAGGGCGCCAGCAGCGCCGCGTCGATCCGGCTGGTTTTCGTCAGCACGATTTCGCCCACACCCAGCTTCAGGTCGCCTTCCAGCACCTGGCTGCGCAGGCGCGAGAAACTCTCCGGCTTCCTGCCGTCATCAAGCACGCGCGATTGCGGATAGCCGCTGGCCGGCACGTGGTCGCCCTGAATGAACAGCACACGCTTCTGCGGTGCTGTAGCGGTGGAATTTCCCGCGGTCTTGCCCGACTCGCCGGCAGAGCCGGCCGCCGGCACGAACGCGCGCGGCGTCAGCACGCCGGCCGGCGCTGCCACAGTGCCCGGCGCGGCGTTCTGAGTGCTGCAGCCGCTCAGCAGAAAGACCCCGACGAGCCACGCAGACAGGATGAGAACCGGAATGCGCCGTAACCGCCGTGTATGCGTAGAAGCGACCATTTACCCGTGATTATATGTCGCGGCAGCCGTACACAAAGTGGCGGGGATACGTGAATCTTTAGCGCCTCGTGGCAATCGTGATATCGCCAAGGTACAACCGGCCTGCCATAGCTGTGCCGTGCGAAGTGTCGATGGCAAGCCGTTGCCCGGTCGACGGGTCATACAGGCCGACATACAGGCCATACCGACCCGGCGGGGCATCCGCCCTGACCCACACCGCGCGCTGGTCGATGATCGTCTCTCCCGGCGCCCAACTGCTTGTCGGGCGGAAACCGCCGACCGGCTCAGCGTCGTTCTGCGCCACGGGCGGCGCATCCGGCAGGCCGATATGCAGAAACACCTTATATCGCGCCGTGAGCCTGGCCAGCGCGCGCCACGCCAGACTGACCGGAACCAGTCCGCCGGGCGCTACTTCGCCGCCGGTGATCTGTGCCGACACCAGCGCGATGGAATCGCCGAAGGTCGCTGTGATTGAACTGGTCTGCGCCGGAGCCTGCGTCGCATAGACGACCAGGCGGATATTGCCCACCCACTGTTCGTCCGCCTTGTAGGCATGCTGCGCCAGCCAGCGTTCGAAGAGGCCGCCCGGGTCGGATTCGCGTTCGCCATAATACAGCACGAACAGGCGCGTATATTGCGCCACAATCGGCTGCATCTGGCTGGCAACCGCGTTATCGCTGACGGGGCGGTAAGCCAGCGGAATAGCCGGCGCGCCCCGCCGATGATAGTAGGTGAACACTTCCCACTGGTTCGGCGCGTCGAGCAGGACCGCGTCGCCGGGTTGCGCGCCGGACTCGATCATGCGCGCAATACCCCGATAGTCATCCCGCGCGTAGGCGGGGTTGTTATATAAATTGTTCAGCGAAGGCTGCATGGTCAGCGCCGCAGCCACAGTCAGGATTGCCGCGGCCACCGGGCGTATGGCAAGGCGATGCGGCAACGACTGGCGCCATTTGAATAGCCAATTCGCCGCGGCAGTCGCCGCGTTGGCGATGCCATGCGCCGCCAGGATCAGCCAGGGCGCCGCGCAGACCAGCAGGAACTTGAGATAAGCTTCGCGGTACAGTTTAAAAGCAAACAGCAGGATGAAAGGCAGCAGTGCCAGAACCAGCAGAAAGACGCGGGCGCGCCAGTGCTCTCCAGATAACAGCCCGGCCAGCGCCAGCGCACTGATGGCGGTCAGCGGCAGCGTCGCCTGTCCCAGGTCGAGCGTCCGCCCGACGACCAGCCAGCGGTAGGCATCCAGCGCGGCCTGAGCGAGCTGGTATGTCTGCGGCGCCACCCCCCACGAAGCGATCTGACGCACCGCAATGGGCAGCCACGGGATAAACAGGTCGATCGCGGCGACGTTCAATAGCGCGTAGACCAGCAGGCTGCGCCAGTGAGCGCTTCCACCGCCGGCCAGCCAGATGACAACACAGACTCCCTGCGCCACCATGACGAAAGGATAGGCATATTGGGTATACAGGCCGGCGGCTGTGCCCAGCACATACAGACCCGCAGCAAACGTACGGGCAGTCGCCGATGCTGGCCGGGGCGACGCGAGGCGCACCAGCGCCCATGTCGTGACCGACGCCTGCAGCGCCAGCAGTTCGTACATGCGCGCTTCCTGACTGTAATAGACGGCGAAAGGCGACAACGCCACGAGCGTCGCAGCAGCCAGACCGGTCAACGGATTGAGCAAGTCGCGTGCCAGCAACGCCGCGACGGCGATCAGCAACACGCCGGATACGACGGAGAGCATGCGCAGCGCCGTCTCACTATCGCCGGCAGCGGCGCGCCAGTAATGCAGCGCCAGATAATACAGCGGCGGGTGGATATCGCCGGCGGCGCCGGCGATGATCAGGGGCACGCTGCGTTCGGCGATGCGGGCGCTGTTGCCCTCGTCGTACCAGAACGATTGGACACCCAACTTATACATCCGCAGTCCAAAGCCCAGCAGCAGGAGGGCGAGCAGCACGGCGAATACGGCGCTGGTACGGCGCGGATGGAGTTGACGAGTCATCTGTGGCGCGAGTTTACCACCGTAAAGCGCGGCACAACCCGACCGCCGCCCTGTGCCGGTCCGTCAATAACCGCCAACCGCCCTCGCTACGCGGTTTGGCGGATGCGGAACGGCAGGCGAGACGGTGCCAACTGTAATCGTGAAAAGAGGTCGAACCACACTACACAGCGGGCAGCGAATCGCGTATCCTGAATTGATGCGGAGGTCATAAGATGAAAGTCGTGATCAACCATGACCGCTGTGTGCACGCCGATGCCTTTGCGACCCGCTGCCTTGCCGCAACGATCGAATACCCCATGGGCGAGAGCCATTATTGTCTGGCCGGCGTCATCGATGACGGTAAACCAGAACTGACGGTGAGCCTGATTTTTGAGGGAAAAACCTACACCCGCGTGCTGCATAACCAGGCGGAACGGGATATCGTCGCGGCGGAGGGCTGGCCGGCGTTTACTGAGTATGCGCAAAACCACACCCCGGCATTCGTTCAGAACTGAACCCGACGCGCGGACGGACCGCTGCGCCGGCTGAGATGCTGGCGTTCAGGACGGGTCGCGGTCTTGCGCCTGCGGCAGGTCAACCGTCCAGAACGTGTCGCTCATGTATTTGTAGCCCGCATCCGGGAACACGGTGACGACGACGCCGCGCTTCAGCCGCGCGGCAACTTTCAGGGCGCCTACCGCCGCCGCGCCGGTCGACGGACTGACAAACAACCCCTCTTCGCGCGCCATGCGCACGGCCATAGCCTGCGCTTCCTCGGTCGCAATCTCCAGGTTCTCATCCGCCAGCGCGGGATCGTAAATGCCGGGCTTGAGCGACGTTGGCATATACTTCCAGCCCTCTATCGCGTTCACTGCGGAGTCGGGCTGCAGGGAGATGCAGCGGATGGCCGGATTCAGCTCGCACAGCCGGCGCGTCGTGCCCATGAATGTGCCGCTTGTCCCCAGCCCGGCGACGAAGTGCGTGATGCGCCCCCCGGTCTGTTGCCAGATTTCTTCCGCTGTCGTGCGGTAATGCGCCTGCCAGTTGGCGGGGTTGTCGTACTGATTGGCGTAGAAATAGCGCTCCGGCGCGGCATCGTACAGTTCGCGCGCCATGCGAATCGCCTCGTTGCCGCCCAGCATGGGGTCCGTAAACACCATCTCGGCGCCATAGGCGCGCAGGATGTGCTTGCGCTCCGGGCTGGCATTCAGCGGCATCACCAGTTTGACCTTGTAACCCAGCGACGCACCCAGCATGGCATAGGCGATGCCCATATTGCCCACCTGCAGACAGAGATCGCAATGATCCAGTGTTGTCATGATCTGAAACGCTACAACTCCCTCTTTTCAAACGGCTTCACATGGCGCCGCGCTGTCGTCCGCCACAGCTTCCAGCAGCAGGCGCAGCGCCGCGTCGGCGGTGGCGCGCTTGTTTGCGACGCGGTCGTACGGCCATACAAAGCGCCGCACGATGTCGGCGTGCGGCGTGCTGATGCCGACATACACCAGCCCGACGGGCTTGTCGGGGCTGCCGCCGCCCGGTCCGGCAATCCCGGTCGCGCTGACGCCGACATCGGCGCCCAGCGCCTGGCGCGCGCCGCGCGCCATCTCCCGCGCGCAGAGTTCGCTCACCGCGCCCGCCTGCGCCAGCGTCTCGTCGCGCACGCCCAGGAGCTGCTGCTTGATGCGGTTGTCGTACGATATCACCCCGCCTATGAAATATCGCGAACTGCCGGCGCGGTTGGTCAATTCGTCGCCGATCAGCCCGCCGGTGCACGATTCCGCCGTCGCCACGCTCCAGCGGCGGCTCATCAACCCCTGCGCAATGCGGTCGTTCATGTAGGCGCGCCAGTGCCGCAATAATTCCTGCCGCAACTCATCCAATGCGCCGCGTGCGGTGGCGCGTTCCGCAGGCGCCAGTTCGGGTTCAGCCGCAGCAAACTCGTCCTCGTCCAGCACCTGCACCTGTCCGGATGGATCCATCCAGATATCCAGCAGCAGGTCTTCCCACTCCAGCCGGTCGGCGGTGATGCGCGCGGGGCGGGTTACATCGGCATACCAGCCTTTCAGGCAGCCATGCTCATCGTGGATTTCGAAGATGTTGTACCAGCGGTCGCTGTAAAACCTCTCGCGCAGCACATCGCCGCGTTCGAAGGTCACAAAGCCCAGCTCCGCCGCCGGGCGCGTCCATACCGCCCGGATCAGCA
>JAKALH010000108.1 GCA_021813225.1 Chloroflexota bacterium | reverse complement strand
CGTTTCGATATCCGCGTCACTTCGCCCGACGGCACGATCACCAGCGCCTATATGCTGGTCGTAAACCGCAAATCCTGAGCGGGTTCGAATGCCACACTGGGCCGGTGCCCGCGCATCATGAGCAGTGAACTTTGCGGAACGGCAGGCCCATCTCGGTCTGCCACCGGCCGGCCGCCCACAACATGCCGCGCTCCATCATCTGCATGCTCTGCGGCATGGCGATGATGTCGGCGTGGTGCCCCAGCGAGGTATAGAACACGCGCCCCTTGCCATAGGTCTTCGTCCAGGTCACCGGCATCAGCGCGTCGCCGTAATCTTCGAAGGCGGTGGTCGCCATCACGCGGATGGCCGGGTCGACGTGCATGTAGTACTTCTCGCTGCGCACTTCGAAGTCCTGCAGGCCGGCGGTGATGGGATTCTGGTCGATGATGTTGACGGTGTACAGCCGGCCGTCGTTGCCGGGGTGCGCCACCCACTGACCGCCGGTCATGAACTGCCATTCCGTCTCCTGGCGGAAGGCGTCGCCCATGCCGCCGTGGCAGCCGGCGATGCCCACGCCGCTGCGCACCGCTTCCAGCAGCGGGTTCAACTGCTCGCGTTTGATGCTGCCCATTGTCCACACCGGCACGATCAGATCGAGCTTCTTGAGCTTCTCGCCGTCCAGAAACGCATCGAGCGTATCGGACATCTCGACCTCGAAGTCATTGCGCTTGAGCGCGGCTTCGCACAGTTGCGACACCTGCACCGGCTCGTGGCCGTCCCAGCCGCCGAATACGATTAACGCTTTTTTCATGATGTACTCCTGTGGGGTGCAAAGTCATGCCGGGCGGCCTGCGTCCGTCCCGCCAGATATGATGGTTGTATCGCCCTGCATGTGACTCCCCGCTGATTGTAGCAACGATGGCGAATGGCGCGGCGGGCGGTTCAGGCGGCGCGCCCTGCGCCGGAATACGCTTATCCAGTGATTCCTTCAGTTGACGGTTTGCTGGTACTATCGAGCGGTATAGCTGGAATGGCTGGTTATATGTCGAAGGAGCGCGCATGAGCGTTAATGTCACTGGAGCGATCGCAGCCGGCGTTATCGGCACACTGGTCATGAGCCTGGCGCTGGCCGGGACTCCCCGCATGGGCATGCCGGAAGTCGACTTGGTGGGGCTGCTGGGCACACTGCTGGACCCGCGCGGCAATCGCGGCCAGGGCTGGATGCTGCACCTGCTGATCGGGATCGTCTTCGCGTTCATCTACGCCGCCATCTGGGCCGTCGGCATCGGCGTGCCGGATGTGACGATCGGGCTGCTGTTCGGCATCGTGCACTGGCTGATTGCGGGACTGCTGTTCGGCCTGTTCGCCGGATTCCACGCCGGCATCCGCGCGGGCACCGTCAAAGACCCCGGCCGCTACCTGCTCAAGCTGGACGGCAATATGGGTTTCTTCGCCGGGTTGATGTCTCACATCATCTTCGGGCTGACCGTCGCGCTGGTATACAGCTTTTTCGTCATGCTGGCCCGCTGAGCCGCAGCAACCAACCCGACAGCTTGGTGGCGCTGGATGCGCCTGCGCGGGCATGACACGATGCCCGTCATTCCCCGCGCAGGCGGGGAACCCACACAACGGGCAGCGCGCTAGGTCTTGTCCGGCTTCGCGCGCGCCTCGCGTTCCATCTCCAGGACGATGCGCGCGACTTCCTCGAAGGCGGAACGCTGCTTGCGGTACAGGTCGCTCTCGCTCATCACCAGTTTGCGCGCCACGTCGCGCACGCGCTGGCCCTGCACGATTTTCATCTCAAGGATATTGTAAAGCAGCCACTCGGTTGCGGTAAAGCTGCGCGTGCCATCGGGCTTCAGCCGTTCGATGGCCTCGAAGAGCACGGCGCGCAGCGCCTTGGTGGCGTTGCCGTTGTTGGCTTCCAGCGCGTCCGCCACCACGCGCAGCCGCATCATGGGCGAGTTCGCCAGCCGCGGCCCGCCCCAGTACTGGCTGAGCGCATCGCGCACGAGGTGCGTGAAGTCGTCGTAGCCTTCCGGCACCAGTTCAAAGTCGGCCACGGTCGGCGCGGCGGGGTTGCGCGTCTCGGCGATGCGGCGCTGCATGTCATCAGCCTCGGGAATGATGCGCGTCAGGGCTTCGAAGGCGCGCCGCTGCATGATGGAATCTTCCAGCGCGCGCGCCGTCTGCGCGACCAGCACCGCGACTCCTTCGCGCTCCTCGTCGGTGAGTTCGGGTTCGGACGCCCGCGCCACCAGGCCGATCACGCCGAGCACTTCCTGCGTCTCCCGCGCGCGCAGCGGGATCAGCCAGTAACCTTCCCACAGGATGAAATCATTCTCGATTTCCAGCACCGGCGCCTCGGCGACCGGCGCCGCCACGCCGCCCTCGGCGACTGGCGCGGCTTCCGGTGCAGGCAGGGTTTCCTGGGCGTGCCCATTGCCGGGGCCTTTGCCGTTGCTGGAATGCGCCTGCACCACGGAGCGCACCGCCTCCGAACGTGGTATCAGCTTTTCGAGGTCGAGGTTGCCGATGGTGACCAGGACCGGCTCGACATCGGGCAGGTCGGCGCTGCCGGCCTGTTGTGCAACCGACTGCTCAAGGTCGGTGATTTTCATCACGAAGGCGGTGCGGGCGCGCAGCAGATCGCACAACGCCGCCAGGATATTTTCCAGGAACTGGCGCAGGTCGGAGGTGGTCATCAGGCGCTCGCTGAACTGCTGCAGATAGCTCACCTCGCCGCTGTCTTCGCCGGCGATGAGCCGGTCGAGCGTGGGCTGCAACGTGACGATGAACAACTGCGCCAGCAGGATGATGGTGGACGCCGCGATCAGCCCGACGAAATCTCCGGGCAGCCCGAACAACTTTTCGACGCGGCTGCTGAGCACCAGCACGGTGATGACCGCCGCAGCCAGCAGCGGCCCGCGGAACAGATACTTGATCAGGCGGCGTTTGATGACGCGGTCCGGCGCGCTGGCCCCATAGTAGGCGACGCTGTAGCCCATCAGGGTGATGCCCGCGCCGATGGCGGTGTTCACCACCAGGATGCTGGTCCACGGGATGATCTCGGGCAGGGCCTGCGGCCAGCCGACCGGCAGCAGATAGGGGAAGATGCCCAGCGTGGGCGCAAGGAATGAGAGCGTAAAGTAAGTCATGCGCCGCCTGCTGGTAGCCGTCAACGAACGCCGGCGCGCCTCGATGACGTTATACATCGCCCAGCCCACGCTGCTGAAATAGAACAGGCTGAAAGCGTAGAAGAGCAGGCCGGGGTTCAAATGGGGCAGCTTGAGCGCGGGATCGCCGGGCATGACCACCAGATCGGTGAAGACGACCAGCAGGAACACGGCGACGCCCGTGACATAGCCGGCTCGCACGGCGATGCGGCGCACGGGCGACATTTCGCCGGTGGCGCGCAGCAGCGTATCGGACAGGCCGAGAGCCGCAGCCGGCATAAGCGCGATGCCGACCCATTGCAGGCGCATCAGATCGAACGCCGGCGGTGTGGACAACTGCGCCAGCAGATCGCCCAGGTACGAGCCGATGATGCACAGCAACAGCACCGCAAAAATGCGCGCAATCTGGCTGCGCCGGTTGTACAGGCCGATATAGATCACCAGCGCGAAGGCCGTGATCAGGATGCCGGCCGACATGATGCGATTCAGCAATGTAACCGCACCCAGGAGTGTTGCGAAAATGTCCGTCATTCTGTGCCGGTCAAACGCGGCGCCACCGCCGTTTTCAGTTTGACGCCTTTCCTATCGGATTCTATACGCAAAGAAGAGAGCGATGTCGCGGGCCTGATAGTAATTATCGGAGTAGCCGGAGAAGTGGAAGCCGCGCGTCTGGCAGAACCGCGCCGCCGGATAATTCTTCGTCTGCAGGTCGACGGTCAGGCTGTTCAGCCCATCTTTCCTGGCCTGCGCCATAGCGGTGTGAATCAGTTGCGTAGCGATACCCTTGCGGCGTGCGCCGGGTATCACCGTCATGCACGCCAGGTAGCCGCTGTTCTGCCACGGCATCGTCATCATGCCCAGATAGCCCAGCAGATCCCGATTGTTCTTGCCTTCCATCACCCATACCATATCGCAGCGATGCAGGATGCGCCGCAGCGTGGCCTGATCGTGCTGGTAGGGAACCTGCAACTGGCGGGGCAGCCGCGCCAGGCGGAATGTGGTGCTGAACTCCTCATTGCCGTCACGCCCGCTCATCTGCCAGACGTGGTCGGTCATATAGCTGTGGTCCAGCGCGATGATCAGGTCAATATCGGACAGTTCGGCATTGCGTATGTTCATGGCGTGTGGTTGCGGTGCGGGACGTTTCCGCAGGGTTATGGGCCGATGGTGATTGGCACGCGGCAGGTGGCGATAATCCCGCCATCGGCTGCGACCACCTGCAGACGGAACGGATACAGGCCGGGGGCGAACCCCGACGTATTGAAACCGCCCAGCAATCTGCCGGCGATAACGGTCGACTTGCCCTGCCCGAGCATCGCCCACTGCGAAGACCCCGGCGGCAGGATCTCCAGCTTGTACCAGTCGCCTGCTGCGCCGAGCACCGCCGTCCCGCTCACGATGATATTGCCGCTGATGCGCTCGCCCTGGGCCGGACTGATGATTTGCGCATTGGCATCAGAGCAGTCCGACTTCAATTCCGCCGGCGCAATAGCTGCCGGCGCTGCGGCTGCGCCGGCTGCGGGGGTCGCGTTCGCGAATGTGATCGTGGGCGTGAAAACCAGACTGCTCAGTTCCCGGCCGGAGGTCTTGATGTCCGCCGTGGGCATCGATGTGGGGATGAGAATCCCGCTGGGCGTGTTCGTCGGTGAGTCCAGCAGCGAATTCGCGCGCGTCACCGGCGCGATGGTGGTGACAGCATAGATGGCGACACCGATGATCATGCACAGGACCGCTTTCAGCATGGCGTTGATGGCTCGCGACACGACAGCCCGGCGCTCCAGCCGGAACACCGCGCGGCGCAGTTCCCGCAGCGATGCCACGCCCGTGAAGAAAAAGTAGGCGCAGGCGATGCCGCATACGGCATACAGCACGATGCTGTAGCGGGTAATCAACTGCGGAATTATGTCCATTCGGCCAATACACCTTTCACGATTGCCAGCATTCTGGGTGCTATTTTAGGCCCTGCTGCCAGAACCTCCTGATGCGAAGGCGGTTCGCCCTCATCCTGGCTCAATCTCGCCACGTTGGTGATGCCGCTGAAACCCAGCACGCGCATTCCGGCATGCCGCGCCGCCACCACCTCGTTCACCGTAGACATGCCGACGGCATCCGCGCCGATGGCGCGCAGGAAACGCAACTCGGCCGGCGTCTCAAAGTTCGGGCCGGCCAGCCCTGCGTATACGCCCTGTTTCAGATCCACGCCTGCGGCAGCGGCAACGCGCACGGCACTGTGGCGCAGCAGCGGGTCATAGGCTGCGGTCATGCTGGGGAAGCGCGGGCCGAGCGTGTCGACGTTCGGCCCGATCAGCGGATTGTTGCCCGCCATGCCCAGCAGGTTGATGTGGTCGGTCATGAGCATGACATCGCCCACGCGGAAGTCGCGGTTGATTCCGCCCGCGGCATTGCTGACGATCATCGCCTCGGCGCCCAGCAGGCGCGCCACCCGCACGGGCAACGTGATCTGCCACATGGGGTAGCCCTCGTAGAAGTGCACGCGCCCCTGCATGACGATGACCGGCACGCCGCACAGCTCGCCGAACAGAAACCCGCCGCGATGCCCCGGCACTGTGGAGACCGCGAAGCCGGGGATGTCGCCGTAGGGAACGCGAACAGGGGACTCCACTTCCTCGGCCAGCCCGCCCAGGCCGCTGCCCAGCACGAGCAGCAGACGGCACGGCCGCGCGCACTTGGCGCGCACGGCATCCGTCGCGCGTTCCAGGGTCAACTGTAAATCCGTCTCTTTCATGACAGCAGCGCGCCTTTACTCGCTCAGGACACGGATCGCCCGCTCCAGCCGCTGGAGCGCCGTCTCGCGCCCCATCACGCTGATGGTGCCGAACAGCGGCGGCGTGACGCTCTTCCCGGTCACCGCGTTGCGCACGATCGTGAACAACTGGCCGGCCTTCAGATGCAGGCGTTCCGCCAGGGTGCGCATGGCCTGTTCCATAGGCGCTTCGTCGAATACCGGCAGTTGTTCCAGCAGCGCTTTCGTCTCGCGCAGCGCCGCCAGCGAAGCCGCCTGATCCATTTTCTGCCCGATCAGCGCCTGCTTCGCGGGCGTTTCGATATCGGTGAAGATGAAGTCGATCAGTCCCGCCGCATCCCGCAGCGTTTTGATGCGCTCCTGAATGAGCGGGATGGCCTGCCGGAAACGCGCCTGCGCTTCCGGCGTGTCAAATTTCAGGCCGGCCTGCTCTACGAACGGCAGCAGGCGCTCGGCCAGTTCGGCAGGCGGCAGCCGCCGGATATGCACGCCGTTCAGCCAATCCAGTTTGCTGTAGCTGAAGACGGCGGGCGAACTGCCAATGTGCTCCTCGGAGAACTTCTCGATCAGTTCATCCGCCGTGAAGACATTCTGCTCGTCGCCCTCGCCAGGCGCCCAGCCCAGCATCGCCAGGAAATTGATGACCGCCTCGTGCAGGTAGCCCTGGTCGCGGAATTCGAACACGCTGGTTGCGCCGTGCCGCTTGCTCAGCTTGCGGCCATCCTCGCCCAGCACATTGGGCACGTGCGCGAACTGCGGCAGTTCCCAGCCGAAGTAGCGGTACAGCAGGATATGCTTGGGCGCGCTGGAAAGCCAGTCGTCGCCGCGGATGACGTGCGTAACCTCCTGCAGATGGTCGTCCACCACGTTCGCCAGGTGATAGGTGGGATATCCATCCGCCTTGAGCAGTACCGCGTCGTCGGTGTTGGCATTCTCAAATGCCACATCGCCCTTGACCAGGTCGTGTAACTGCGTGATGCCGTCGCGCGGGATGACGCGCATGCGTATCACGTGCGGCTGCGCCGGGTCGATGTCGGTGCGCAGGCGCATTTCCTCGCGGAAGTTCCATACTTCTTTCCGCTCGATGACGGCAGCGCGCATGCGCTCCAGTTCCTCGGGCGTCTCGTTGGCGCGGTAAGCGCAGCCGTGCTCAACAAGCCACTCCGCCCATTGCTGGTAGAGCGGCAGGCGCTGCGATTGCACAAACGGCCCGGAGATGCCTTTATAGCTGCCGTCTGCCAGCGCGCCGGCGTAATCCTCGTCGGTTTTCATCTGCCGCAGCGATGCATGGTCAGGGCCGCCGTCCAGTTGTATGCCCAGCCAGTCGAACGTCTCCAGGATGCGCCGGGCCGACCCAGGCATATAACGTTCCTGGTCGGTATCTTCCAGCCGGATGAAGAACTTCCCGCCATGATGGCGCGCGGTCAGCCAGGCGAAAATAGCCGTGCGAACGCCGCCGATATGCAGGTCGCCAGTCGGCGAAGGAGCGAAACGGGTGCAAACGGAGCTGGTCATCGATGATCCAATGCTATTCAATCAGGTTTACTGTTTATTGGAATCGGGTGCTGGTGCCAAGTCAATGGGCGTTTCTGCCTAGCGGAGTTGTCACGAGCGATTTTCTACTCTTTCAGCCATTTATCGGAAGCGCGCACGTAGCTCAGCAGTTCATCTTCCGTGAAGTAGAGCGCCAGCTCGCGCACGGCGGTCTCGGGCTTGTCGGCGCCGTGGACCAGGTTGCGCGAGATATGCATGCCCAGGTCGCCGCGGATGGTGCCGGCGGGGGCGTTCAGCGGGTTGGTAGCGCCCATCGTGGCGCGCGCCGCCGCCACGGCATCGGGGCCTTCCAGACACAGCACCACCACCGGCGCGGATGTCATATAGGCGACTGTACCCTCGTAGAAGGACTTGCCCTTGTGCTCGGCGTAATGCTTTTCCGCCGTGTCGCGGGATATCTGCATCATTTTCATCCCCGCGATGCGCAAGCCGCGCGCTTCAAACCGCTTGATGATTTCACCCACCAACGCGCGCTGCACGCCATCGGGCTTGACGATTATCAGAGTTCTTTCCATTTATCGTATTTCCTTGTCCTGCGATTAGGTTGCGAGCCTGGAGATTAAGTCCGGAGACTGGTGGCTCAGGGTATGAGATATCGGAATGTCGTTGCCGTGTCTTCCAGTATATGAGATTCAGGAAGCCTGATTGTACGCTCTTCCTCGGCGCAGTCGCCCGCGGCTGTCTCTGCTTCCAGTCCGCCGGCCGCTACTGTCCAGGCTCCTCATCATTGCCATTATCTATAG
>JAKALH010000107.1 GCA_021813225.1 Chloroflexota bacterium | reverse complement strand
CGGTGCGGCCGCTCAGACGGAAGCCATCCCGGGTGTTGCGGCGCAGGTCGTCGGCAGGGATGGCGTGGCCGCCTGGGTGTGGACCGTTGACGCTGCGGAACCTGCTGGTATCATGAGGTTGATTGTGGATTGCGGCGCGGCGGGTAGCGCCCGCCTGCAGATGACGGTGTCACATTAAGCCCAAACACCCGATATCGTTTCACGGCTGGATTTTTTGTGTTTACAACAGAGAGTTGGAATGAAAGATACGATCAGGAGCCTGGATGTTGCGCGTATCCGGCAGGATTTCCCGGCTCTGAACGAGCGCGTGCACGGCAGGCCGCTGGTCTTCCTCGATAGCGCCGCATCGTCGCAGAAACCGATTCAGGTGCTTTCGGCGCTGGACCAGGCCTATCGGACATCGTACGCCAATGTGCATCGCGGTGTGTATTACAACAGCGAGCGCACGACGGATCTGTACGATCAGGCGCGCGAGAAAATCACGCGCTTCATCGGCGCACCAGCGCCGGAGAACGTGGTGTTCGTGCGCAACGCCACCGAAGCGCTGAATCTGGTCGCTTACTCGTACGGACGCCACTTCCTCCAGGCCGGCGACGAAATCGTGCTGACGGAACTGGAACACCATGCCAACTTCGTGCCGTGGCAGGTGCTGGCGCGCGAGCGCGGCATCCGGCTCAAGTTCATCCCGCTGACGCCGCAGGGCACGCTGGACCTGGCCAGGCTGGACGAGTTGCTGACGCCGCGCGTGAAACTGGTGACCTTCGCGCATGTCTCGAATGTGCTGGGCACCATCACCGACCCCAGGCCCGTGATCGAGCGGGCGCATGCCGTCGGCGCGAAGGTGGTCGTCGACGGCTGCCAGGCCGCGCCTCATATGCCCGTGGATGTGCAGGCGCTGGATTGCGATTTCTACGCCCTGTCCGGCCACAAGATGCTGGGGCCGACGGGCATCGGCGTCCTGTACGGCAAGACCGACGTGCTGGAAGCGATGCCGCCGTTCATGACGGGCGGCGATATGATCAGCAGCGTCACGTTCGACAGCGTGACCTGGAATGAAATCCCCGTGAAGTTCGAGGCCGGCACGCCGGCGTTTGTCGAGGCCATCGCGCTCGGCGCGGCGGTCGACTACCTGGCGGCGCTGGGCATGGATGCCGTGCGCGCGCACGAACGGGAAGTCGTCGCCTATGCCATCGAGAGGCTCACTGAAGTCCCCGGCGCGACCATCATCGGCCCCACCGACCCCGACATTCGCGGCGGCGCTTTGACGTTCACGATCAAGGATATCCACCCGCACGACCTCGGAACCCTGCTCGACCGCGAAGGGGTCGCGATACGCGCCGGCCATCATTGCGCGCAGCCGCTGCATGTCCGGCTGGGATTGCCGGCGACGGCACGCGCCAGTTTCTATATCTATACCGAGTTGCGCGAGATCGATGCGCTGATCGAAGCTATTTATAAAGCCAAGCACACGCTGAGGAAGTAGCCGGCCGCAACGCGGAGCAAGTCACACGGAAATGGAAGACCTGTATCGGGAAAACCTGCTGGACCATTACGAGAATCCGCGCCACCACGGCACGCTGGAACATGCGGATATCTCGCATGAGGAAAGCAACCCGCTGTGCGGCGACAGGATTCGTATCGATGTGAAGTTGAGCGAAGACGGCAGCCGGATTGCCGAAATTGCCTTCAGCGGCGACGGTTGCATCATCAGCCAGGCGTCGGCTTCGATGTTGATGGACGAAGTTGACTGCAAACCAATCGGCGAGGTGCAGAAGCTGGAGCGCCAGGATGTCCTGGATATGGTCGGCGCGCCGTTGACCGCCGCGCGCGTCAAGTGCGCCATGCTGGGATTGAAAGTCCTGAAGGCCGGGTTGTACCAGTATCTGGTCGATCATCAGAAATAACCGCAAAGTTCCCGCAATGAACTCACGATGCGCTGCCTAGTCATTTCCGATATTCACGCCAACCTGGCCGCGCTGCAGGCCGTGATGGACGATGTCGCCGCGCGGGCGACCGCCTACGATATCGTCTGGTGCCTGGGCGACGTCGTCGGCTACGGCGCTGAACCCAACGAATGCATCGACCTGCTGCGCGCGCTGCCGCATATCTGCCTGGCCGGCAACCATGACTGGGCCGTGACCGGCAAACTGGACCTGCACGCCTTCCACGAACAGGCCGCCTATGTGGTCGAGTGGACGCAGGCCAATCTGACGCCTGAGAACATGAGCTACCTGAAGGCGCGCCCGGAACTGCTGCCGCATGAAGATTACCTGCTGGTGCACGCCAGCCCGCGAGAGCCGATCTGGGAATACATTACCGACATCAATGTGGC
The DNA here is from genome assembly GCA_021813225.1 of Chloroflexota bacterium. GTDB lineage: Bacteria > Chloroflexota > Anaerolineae > J036 > Brachytrichaceae > CAIXPS01. Next base: position 5,913 of record JAKALH010000107.1, on the reverse strand, counting down.
GGAAGACAACTTCGACTATATGTCGTCGCCGTTCTGCCTGGTCGGGCATACGCACGTGCCGGTCATCTTCGTAAAAGACGGCCGCACGAACAACGTGCATGTCTCCATGCCCAGCGCCAATGTGCCGGTCGTGTTGAAGCGCGATTCGCGCTACATCATCAACCCGGGCAGCGTGGGGCAGCCACGCGACGGCGACCCGCGCGCCGCCTATGCCATTCTGGATATCACTACCAGCACATGGACGCCGTATCGCGTGGAATACGCCATCGCCGACACACAGAAAAAGATGAGGTCGTTCCATTTCCCGCCCCGGCTGGTCGAGCGGCTTAACTACGGAAGATGAAAGCCCCGGCCAGGCAGCGCCTTGACGTGCTCATGGTGGCGCGCGGACTGGCCGAGACGCGCGACCGGGCGCAGCGCCTGATCCGCGCCGGCGAGGTGCGCGTCAACGGGCAGGTGGTCGATCTGCCCTCGCGGACGTGCGCCGAAGATGTGGAGATCGCCGTGCAGAATCCCCCGCGCTATGTTTCGCGCGGCGGTTTCAAACTGGAAGCCGCACTGGATCGTTTCCAGTTGGACCCTGCCGGACTGGTATGCGTTGATGTCGGCAGCAGCACGGGCGGCTTCACGGACTGCCTGTTGCAGCGCGGCGCGCAGCGGGTGTATGCGCTCGACGTGGGAAACAATCAACTGCATTGGAAGCTGCGCCAGGACCCGCGCGTGGTCGTCATGGAAGGCGTCAATGTGCGCTATCTGGAGACGCTGCCGGAAGCCGTCTCATTCGCCGTGACGGATGTCTCTTTTATCTCGCTGACGTTGATACTGCCACGGATATTCGACTGGCTTCGTGCTTCCCCGCCGCAAATACCAGAGGCAGCCGCACCGGCGACGGTGGGCAGTGTCGTGGCGCTGATCAAGCCGCAGTTTGAGGCGGGGCGCGAGAAGGTGGGGCGGGGCGGCATCGTGCGCGACCCGGCTGTGCATCGCGAAGTGACGGAACGGATTGTCGCATTTTGTGCGAATCTTGGCTGGCGCAGCGCAGGATTGATCGAATCGCCCATCCTGGGCGCCGACGGCAATAAAGAATTCCTGGCGTGGTTGCGGCGCGGGAGGGAATAGCCAATGAACATTGCATTCATTGCCGGTGAGTATCCGCCCTTACAGGGTGGCCTGGGCGACTTCACCCGCGAGCTGGCGCGTGCCCTGCACGTAATCGGTCACACGGTCCATGTCATTACCAGACAGGCGGCCGGGCTGCCGCGTGACGAGGTGGCGGATAATATCCAGATCCATCGCATGTCGCCGCGCTGGAACTGGTTGAGCCTGGCGCAATTGTCGCACTTCATCAGTGCCTATCATCCCGATGTAATCAATCTGCAGTATCAGACAGCGGCATATCACATGCACCCGGCTATCCATGTGCTGCCCCTCGCACTGGGGCGGCGCGTGCCGGTGGTCGTCACGTTTCACGATCTTCGCCCGCCCTATCTTTTCCCTAAGGCCGGCCCCTTGCGCCGGAAAGCGGTGTTTGAACTGGCGCGCAGCGCCGCTGTCTCCATCGTCACGAATATCGAGGATCGAAACACGCTGCGGGAGCAGGGGCTATCAAACGTGGCGATGATTCCAATCGGCAGCAATATCACGCGCAAATCATTAGAAGGCTTCAGCCGGGAGGCATGGCTGCGGGCGCAACATATTCCGCCTGGAACAACCATCGTCGGTTACTTTGGATTTCTGAACGCCAGTAAAGGCGGTGAAGACCTGATCCGCGCGCTGGCAGAACTGAAGAAGCAGGCATTGCCAGTGCGACTGCTGCTCATCGGCGGCACACATGGCGAAAGCGATCCCACGAATGTGGCTTATTCGCGTGAAGTGATGAGGCTGGCCGCTCAACTGGGCGTGAGCGACGATATCACAGCCACCGGCTACCTTGATGAGAGGGGCGTCACCGAAGCGCTGACGGCGTGTGATTGCATCGCGCTGCCCTACCGTGACGGCGTGTCTTTCCGTCGTGGTACGCTCATGGCAGCACTATCGCATGGTTGTGCTATTGTGACGACTGAACCGCGCATAGCGTTGCCCGAAATAGCACATGAGCGCAACATGCTGCTTGTTCCGCCTGCCGATCCAAGTGCATTGGCCGCAGCCATCAGCAGAGTGTTACAGGATGATAGCCTCCGCAATCAACTTCGGGCGGGCAGCGTGGAACTCAGCCGCCTGTTTACCTGGAATCACATCGCTGCGGAGACCCTCAGAGTGTATGCGAGCCTGTCTCGTTAGTTGCGAATCCCTTTATTTTTGCCCACCTGACCTGATTATGGTAAACTAAACGGGAAGATAGGTGTAGTGCATCACACTCAAATAGCGATAGTTTGCGTATCGTTCATTGCTTAGGCAACGAGAGGATAACATCATGACCAGGCGGGCAATATACTTGACCCCGGGTGACGGTCAACCGGATGCGTCGTTGGAGAAAGGCTTAAAAGAAGCTGGATGTCAGGTGCAGGTTACACGCAGCCTGACCGAAGCGTTGCAGTTATTGCGTACTCCGGCTGCGCCCGCCGCTGGGGAAGGCCATACGTGCACTGACGGTAAAGCATCGGTGGATGACCGCGTCGCTCTACTGGTGGCTTCGGTCAGGGCAGGCGCCATCCCCCTGCTGACACTCCTGCGCGAGCAGGGCGTCCCCATCCCGGCAACGCTCGTCTTCGACGAAGACGGCAACGATGTCCACACGATTATCAGGGCGTTACAACTGGGTGTGCGCGAGTACGTGCTGGCGAGTGATCCCGAGGTTCAGCGCCGCCTGAGTGCGCGCCTGATGGTGGAGCGCGCCGGCGTCGACAGTGCGGAACCGGAGAAACCCGCGGCCGCCAGCCATGTCGCCACAGCCGCCGCGCCCGAAGCTGCGACTGTGGACTGGGACCCCATCGGCCGGGTGATCCGTGTCGGCGACAAGTTCGCGCGGCTGAGTTCGGTTGAGGGGCGCATCTTTGACCTGCTGCTGGCTAATCGCGGCCACACGGTGCCCGTGCAGGAGCTGGTCAGCGGCGTGCTGATGCACGCGAACGTTGACACCGGCATTGGCGCGCGCCGATTGCGCCCGCATGTGATGCGCCTGCGGCGCAAACTGGAAGGATTCTCTTCCGGCGGCATGCGCATCGTGAATATGCGCGGCACCGGCTACGTGCTGATTTAATCTCCCGGCACGGGATTGTAATCACCCTCAATCCACGCAGAGCCGTCCGGGCGGGTCTCTTTCTTCCAGACCGGTACGATCTGTTTCAAGCGGTCAATCCCGTAGCGGGCAGCTTCGAATGCCCCGTCGCCGCGGTGACCGGCTGCCACAGCCACGGCCACGGTAGGTTCGCAGACCTGCATTTCGCCGACACGCTGCACCAGTGCGATACCGTGGATATCAGCGTAACGTTCGCGCATCTCCCGCGCAATCTGCGCCAGCTTGGCGGCAGCCATGTCGGTATACGCTTCATAGGCCAGCCGGTCGGTGACCTCTGCGCCGGTGAAGCGGCGCACCGTGCCGGTAAAAATCACGACGGCGCCGTCGCGCTCCGTAGTGATATCCGCCTGCAGGCGGTTCAGGTCGATCGGGTCGGGCGTGATGCGCAGGATGGTCGGGTCAACTGCGCCGCCGCTGACCGGCGGGAACAGCGCGACTTCATCCCCCGCCTTGATCACATCATCGTTAAAGGCGAACTCCTGATTCACAGCCACCAGCGTCTGTTTCATCAAGGCCGCCAGCGGCGGGAACTGGTCGGCCACGGCGGCGCGCAACTCGCGCACCGTCAGTTGCTCCGCGGTCGACAGGGATATCTCGCCAGCCTGCGCGAGGTCCTTTAACGTGGCGAACAGTTTAATCTTCATGGTTGCTGCTGTCTCCGGCATGCGGCTGGCTCACTCATTACGGCGGTAGTCGCCGCTCTTGCCGCCGCTCTTGTGTACCAGTTCGATATTGCCGATCGTCATGCCCCGGTCGATGGCTTTCGCCATATCGTAAACGGTCAGCGCCGCAACGCTTACGGCGGTCAACGCTTCCATCTCGACGCCGGTCTTGCCGACGCACTCGACGCGCGCGCGGATGTCGATGCGCCCGTCGACGGGTTCGCACTGAACTTCCACGCGGGTCAGGGCGATCGGGTGGCACAACGGTATCAGGTCGCTGGTGCGCTTGGCCGCCATGATGCCCGCAATGCGCGCCGCTCCGAGGGCATCGCCCTTCTTCAGGTCGCCGCGCACGATTGCCCCATACGCGGCATCATTCATGCTGACCGTGCCGCGCGCCTCGGCAATCCGCACGGTATCCGCCTTGGCGCCTGTGTCCACCATGTGTGCTTCGCCGCCGTCGTTCAGGTGTGTCAGTTCCATGTCTCCACCGTCATCCGCCGATTTCGCTCATGATGCGGTTCAGGGGGATCACGCCGTGCGCCAGCTCGTGGCCCCACGGCTTGCGCCAGATGGCCTGCCGCATCAAGTCGGCCAGCTCTTCCGCGCCAGCGCCGCGGCGGAGCGGCGTCCGCAGGTCGAGTTCCCCGTCTTTGAGCAGGCACAGCCGCAGAGTGCCGTCCGCCGTCAGGCGCACGCGATTGCAGTTGGCGCAGAACGGCGCGCTGACGGGGCTGATGAAGCCGATTTCGCCGCGCGCGCCGGGCAGGCGGTACATTCTGGCTTCGCCGTCCAGGCGGCCGTCGTTCAGTTCGACCAGCTTGCCCAGCCCGGCTTCGATGCGTTCGATCATCTCGCGCGTCGTGACAATGCTGGCCTGCTGGAACTCTGCAACATCCGCAAACGGCATCACTTCAAGGAAACGCACCTGCCAGTCGCGTTCGCAGGTCAGGCGCGCCAGGGTGACGATATCATCTTCATTGAACCCGCGGACAACCACGCAATTGATCTTGATCGGCGTCATGCCGGCAGCCTCGACAGCCTCGATGCCCGCCAGGACATCGCGCACGTGCCCCCAGCGGGTCATGCGGTGGAACTTGGTTTCGTCCAGCGAATCCAGGCTGACATTCACGCGGCGCAGTCCCGCTTCCTTCAGCGGCCCGGCCAGTTGCGCCAGCCTGATTCCGTTAGTGGTCATGGCGATTTCGCGCGTGCCGGGCAAATCAGCGATTTGCTTTACGATCGCGGGGAGGTTGGGGCGCACAGTCGGCTCGCCGCCGGTCAGACGGTATTTATCGAAGCCCAGCAGGCTGGCGGCGCGCAGCACGATGGCCAGTTCATCGTCGGTAAGGAGTTCTTCGTTGGGGCGGAACACCATCTGCTCCGGCATGCAGTACACGCAACGCAGGTTGCACTTATCCGTGAGCGATACGCGCAGATAGTGGATATGGCGCCCGAAGGCGTCCATAACCCTGGCGGACTTTACGGCGGCGTCCGCGCGGGCGATAGTCGTCACGCCTCCACCGCCTGCCCGATAATCGGCCCGCCCACTTCGAACGGCACTATCAGTTTCTGCGTTACGGTCTCTCCGTCCAGCATCTCAATCAGCACCGCCATGCGTGTGCCGCTTTCCGAATGGGGCAGGTGCAACGTGGGCGACGGGCGTCGCTCAACAGCGCCGATCAGCGAGATTGAGCGGACGACCTCGCCCGTAATGGCGAGAATGCTGATGTCCATGGCGGGGAAGACCTTGAAAGGGGTTAAACCCATCTCAACGGTGACGCGGGTTCCGTCCGGCCAGGGCATAACGCGGCAATCCGTAATGCGCACAGGATCGGCGGGCGGACGGGCGCCGTTGTTTTCTACGAAATAAATGTCCTCAGACATATTGCATCACAATTATACTCATTATCTTCATTTTAATTATTACTGACACCTCCGAGTTCTGCCAGAACTCGGAGGTGTTCGTCTGCCGTACAATAAGCCATCCATATCTGTAGGTGTGCGATGAAT
>JAKALH010000106.1 GCA_021813225.1 Chloroflexota bacterium | reverse complement strand
TATCCGCAGGGCTACCCACATCGTCGCGGACCCGCAAGCGACGGCGCGCGATTTGGCCGCCCTCTACGCCGTGCCGGCAAGCAGGATCACGGTCATCCACAGCGGTGTCGATGAGCGCTTCTCGCCGCATGACAACAGTTCTGCCACCGCCGTCCGGCTTGCCGACCTGCGCGCCAGATACCGGCTTCCGGCAGATCCATTCATCCTCACCGTCGGCACGATGCAACGCCGCAAAAACCACCTGACGCTGGTGCGCGCCCTGGCGCGGCTGTGCGAAACTTCCGGCGCAGGCGTCAGGCTGGTTATCGCGGGCGGGCAGGGCTGGTTATATGAGGATGTGCAGGAAGAGGTGGCCCGCTTAAGCCTCGCCGATCAGGTTATCTTCACCGGATTTGTCGATGACGCGGACCTGCCGGACCTGTATCGCGCTGCGGCAGTGTTTGCTTTCCCATCGCTGTACGAGGGATTCGGCATCCCGCCGCTTGAGGCTATGGCCTGCGGGATACCGGTCGTCGTTTCCAATGCATCGTCGCTCCCCGAAGTCGTCGGCGATGCCGGCCTGCTGGCGGATCCGCTCGACGTTGACGGCCTTGCCGCGGCGCTCAACCGCGCGCTCACCGATACAGAATGGCGTACACTCAGCATCAGCCGTGGTCTGAAAAGAGCGGCGACGTTCACGTGGCGGCGCGCCGCACAACAGCTTGCGGCGGTATACGACCAGGTCCTGTCGTCGCCTGTATAACGGCCCAATGCGCAGTTCAGGCTCAGGTGCCTGCACAGGTGATTTATGGCGGATGAAATCCGATCTTCCGGACCGAATGAAACCCCGCGCTTGCGCGATGTGCCTGTGGTGGAACGTCTGTCGCTGCTGGGTCGCATGGCGTCCCTCGATGATGCGGACATGGCGAATCTGCGCGCCGGTTTGTCGCTCGAACAGGCCGATCACATGATCGAGAACGTAGTCGCCACCTATGCGCTGCCGCTGGGGATCGCGACGAACTTCGTGGTCAATGGCCGCGAGGTGCTGGTGCCGATGGCTGTCGAGGAATCCTCTGTGGTGGCGGCATGCAGTTTTGCGGCGAAGATGGCCCGCACCGGAGGCGGCTTTACAGCAGGCAGCAGCGCTCCAATCATGATCGGCCAGATACAAGTGCTGGACTGCGCCGACATGCCCGCCGCCGTTGCGCGTCTGCAGGCTGCCTCGGATACGCTTGTGCAATGGCTGAATACTCAGAATCCTTCGACGATCAGCCGGCACTCGCGCGCAACGGGTGTGGAGATCAGAGAATTGCAGATTGGCGATGCGACGTCGCCTGTCGGCTCAACCATGTCGGATATCCATGTTCCGATGCTGGTCGTTCATGTGCTGTATGACTGTGGCGACGCTATGGGAGCCAACCTGGTCAATACAGCCTGCGAGGCGCTGGCGCCTCGCATCGAGGCGTTGACCGGCGGTCGCGTTAACCTGCGTATCCTGTCGAACCTGAGCGACCGGCGGCGGGCCTGGGCGTCCTGTCGCATTCCAGCGCGGCAATTCGGCGCCAGCAGCGCCGAGCAGCGCTCGATGATCCAGCACATCGTCGAAGCCAGCCTGTTCGCCGAAGCCGACCCCTACCGCGCGGCGACACACAACAAAGGGATCATGAACGGCATCGATGCCGTCGCGGTTGCCACGGGCAACGATTGGCGTGCAGTCGAGGCCGGCGCGCACGCTTACGCCGCACACCACGACCGTTACGCTTCGTTGACGCGCTGGCGCATGGACGCCGAGGGCGACCTGGTTGGCGAGATCGATTTGCCGCTGGCTGTTGGAATCGTGGGCGGCGCGACGAGGGTGCACCCCGGCGCGCAGGCCGCGTTGAAACTGCTGAGAGTAACGACGGCGCGAGAACTGGCCGAAATCATGGCCTGTGTCGGTCTGGCACAGAACCTCGCGGCGCTGCGCGCGCTGGTATCAGAGGGCATTCGGCACGGCCACATGACGCTGCACGCGCGGCAACTGGCTGCGGCGGCCGGCGCAGTGGGCGAGCAGGTGGAGCGCGTCGCAGCGCAACTGGTGAACGAGGGCAATGTGCGGCTGGAGCGGGCGAAGCAGATCGTCGCAGAACATGCCCGCACGCCGCCGCAGGAAAACCACGAGGAGTAGATGATGAATATCGACTTATCGAAGAAGGTCGCGATGGTGACGGGCGCTTCGGGCGAACTGGGGCGCGTCATCTCGCGGACGCTGGCCGACTGTGGCGCCGACATCGCGATTCACTATCATCACAGCCAGACCAAAGCAGAGGCCTTGTTGGAGGAAATCAAGGCGAAAGGCGTGCGTGCGATGACGGTGCAGGGCGACGTCGGCGATGCGGCATCGGTCAAAGCCATGCGGCAGTCTGTCGCGGCCACCCTGGGCGACCCTGACATCATCGTAAACAACGCGGTCGTTCAATATCAGTGGACAACCGTCATGGAGCAGGCCATCGTGGACTACGAGAGCCAGTTCCGTTCCTGTGTGCTGCAGAACGTCCTGATGGCGAAGGCGTTCGCGCCGGCGATGATCGCGCGCAAATGGGGGCGAATCATCGCTATCAGCACCGAATGTGCCATGCAGAACTTTCCGAACCAGTCCGCCTATGTGTCCGGCAAACGCGGAATGGACGGCGTGCTGCGCGTGCTGGCGCGCGAAATCGGGATGCATCAAATCACCGTCAACCAGGTTGCGCCGGGCTGGATGATCAGCGATAAGCATCGCGGCGCGCCGGAAGAGCGCCAGCCGGAATACGAGGCGAGCGTTCCGCTCAGACGGCGCGGATACGATCAGGACATTGCCAATGCCGTCGCATTTCTGGCATCGGACCTGGCCGCGTTCATCACGGGCGCCTACATCCCTGTCGCCGGCGGGAACGTCATGCCGGCGATATAAGGTCTGCGCACGCCGCTGCTCAGGCGCGACGCTCCTGGCCGTTATCCAGTGACGCGACGACGTGTTCGTGGATATCGTTGAGCTTCGTGAGCACTTCGGTGATCTCCAGTTCCGCCTTCAGATTGACGCGGTAATCCAGTTCGCCGCGGATGCGGTCTTTCGTATCCTGGCGGTTCTGGCTCATCATGATGATCGGCGCCTGTATGGCGGCCAGCGTTGACAGGAACAGATTGAGCAGGATGAACGGGTAGGGGTCCCACGGTTTCTGCAGCAGCGAGTTGATGAGGATATACACTCCCAGAATGCACGAGAACAGGCTGATGAACGCCCACGAACCGCCAAAACGCGCGACGGCGTCAGCGATGTGCTCACCCAGTGTCTCTTTCTCTTCCAGTGCCTCGTTAGGGTTGCGCGCGGCGCGTGTGCGCAGCAGCTCGTGTGAAGCGCGCAGTTGCTTGGCCGTCATCGTGAGCATATCGAGGCCGGCCAGCGGTTTCGCTTGCAGCAGCTCACTGATATCGTTGCGGTCTACTTCGATGGCAACGGTGTCTTCCAGCGCCAGCGCCATGGTCAGGTGTGCGGCGCCGGCCAGCATGGACGACAACCCGAAAATATCGCCCGGCCCGGCGGTGTCGACGACGATCGCGCCGCCCGTCTCTGCGGTCATCGTCATCCGCACATTGCCGGTTTGCGTCACGTAAGCGCGCGCGCCGGGATCGCCTGCTCGGAATATGACCTGACCTTTCGCGAAGTGGCGCACTTCCACCTGTTGCGCCAGCACGGCGCGTTCATCGGCATCGAGCAGGGCGAATATTGGTACATCCTCGAACAGGCTTGGATTTGCCGGCATGGTTATTCCCTCGTACTTGTTAATTTGAATAATCAGCGTATTATCATGTCGACCTTTCATCAAGCGGGTCAACGTGCAATACATACTGGCATTCACGCCGATACTGGTCGTCCTGGCGTTAATGCTCATGCTGAGGTGGGGCGGGCAGAAGGCCGGGCCTGCTGGTTTACTGGCGGGAGTCATCATCGCTGCACTGGGCGGTTCGCTGGGCAGCATGATTGCCCCGGCTAAAATCATCGTGGGTTGCAGCACCATCGGCATCGGTAGTAAAGATGGCAGCGTTTTGAAGCTGACTCTGCCATATGGTCTGGCAATCGGGATCATACTGGGAGCTGTTGCGCTATTATGGACGATGCTGGTGAGGTAAAAGATGTCAGCATAATGCACAGCAAACATCAGCACTGGCAGTAATGTGGGAGGGATGCGTCATGTTCAGCGGGTGCCTCCGCGCTACAACAACCTGACGATACAATAAACGATATGCCACACCCGATCATCGGTTGGGAGCACGAGTCGCCCGTGCCCAACCATATCTTCAATGACTTTCTATCTTCGAGAGACGGACGCCTGTATTTTGAAGACCTGGACCTGGCGCAAATGCTCATCGGCGGTCGCCAGGACCAGGGACTGGGCCGGCTGATGACCAGCCCGCTTGAGATCATCTACCTGCCGATGATCCGGCAGAAAATAACGACCTTGAATGACCTCTTCACCGAGGTGGCGGCGGAGGTGGGCTACACAGGGCGATTTCACTACGCCTATGCTTCAAAGGCCAATACGGCGGAAGAAGTGGTGCGTGAGGCGTTGAATACGGGCGCCCACTATGAGATGTCATCGCAGGTTGATACGGATATCGTCGCGATGATGAGCAATGCGGGCCATCTCAAGCCCGACCGTATGGTCATCGCCAACGGGTTCAAACCGGCAGGCAGCGGTTATGCGCGCAGCCTGATCCGGTTGAAGAAGACACACGATAACCTGATCCCTGTGCTGGAAGACCTGATCGAACTGGCGCCTTTCATCGAAAGTGACCAGCACTTTGACCTGGGACTGAGGTTGAAATGCTACGGCCACCGCAACCACAACACCAGGACGCCGATAGACAGCGGCAACTCGCGTTTCGGGCTGACGGTTGAAGAACTCTGGCGCGCGGCTGATATCATCGCGGCTGCCTCAACGCCCACCCTCAAGCTGCTGCATGCCATGATCGGCAGCCAGATTACCAGTGAGCACGAATTCGTCAGCGCGCTGAAACCCGCCATCGAACTGTACGCACGCCTGCGCCAGCGCCACTCGGGGCTGAGTATCTTCGACTATGGCGGCGGCGTCCCGGCGCCCATGACGCTGAATTTCCGTTACGACTATCGCGAGTTCTTTCGCCAGATGATGACCGCGTTCATGGAGATATGCGGGCGGTATTCTGTGCCGGTGCCCGATATCATGGGCGAGATGGGCCGCTACACCACGACGGAGCACGGCGCGCATTTCTTCAAAGTGCTGACGGTGAAGAACAACGGCTCCACACTGCCGTGGTATGTTATCGACGGCTCCATCATGACATCATTCCCGGATGTGTGGGCGCTGGGGGAGCATTTCATCGTGCTGCCGCTGAACCATCTGGATAAGCCATTTCAGCGTGTGCAACTCGGCGGCCTGACCTGCGACAGCGACGACATCTATCCGCCCAAAAACAGCGTATCGCCGCTGTATCTGCCGGTTGAGACTCGCGACCTGTACGTGGGGTTCTTCTGCGTCGGCGCTTATCAGGAAATGCTGGGCGGCGTGCGGGGAAGCAAACATTGCGTGCTGCCCGAAGCCAGCGAACTGGTGATAGACCGTGCGGGCAACGGCCCGTATCAGTTCCGCGCCATACCCGGCCAGACCAGCAATGATGTGTTGCGAAACCTGGGATACCCGGTGCCCTCAACATGAATCGCGAACAACTCAGCCGCGAGATGCAGGAACAGATTCGCAAGTCGATTCTGTCATATTCCATCTTTCGCCCCGAAAGCGCGGTCGTCATTGCGCTGACGTTGATACTGGCGACGGTATCTCTGCTCGGCCTGCCGTGGTTCCCCGGTGCCTGGTGGATGTGGCTGATATTCGGCGCGGTTGGGGAAGGGCTGATTGTCCTGAGTTCGCTCAAGGACCGGCGTTTCTACCGCCAGGTGATGGACGAGTTGTTCCATGACAAGTTCGATATCAGCAGGCTGCACAGCACCGAGAACCGCCAGAAGGTGGCGAAGGCGCTGGAGTATCGCGAGTTGATCTTCAAAGAGATCGACCGCAAGCAGGATGCGGTGCTTGATGAGTACCTGCGCGATTCGGCGCGCGGCCTGGAGGACTGGATTGCCCAGATATACCGTCTGGCGCTGGGGATCGACGCCTATCAGCGCGATCCGATGATTGCCCGTGATATGGCGTCGGTGCCGCAGGAGCTGGAAAGATACAAGGCGCAACTTGTCAGGGAAAAGGGCGGGCCGGTTCAGGCAGAACTGGAGAAGACCATTAGCGTTAAACAGGCGCAGTGGGACGCATTACGCAACCTGCGCGATACGATGGCGAAGGCTCAGCTTCAACTGGATGATACCCTTTCGGCGATCGGCACGATCTATATGCAGATGGTATTGATCGGCTCGAAGGATGTAAACAGCAGCCGCGCGCAACGTCTGCAACAGGATATGAGCGAGCAGGTGCGCGCCCTGCAGGATACCAGCGCGGCGATGGATGAGGTTTATCAGGGTTCCGGCAGCCAGATGGCGAGCAGTAAAGGGCGTTCATCATAGGCGGATTGCCAGTCAGGTCGACGCGACCTGCCCGTTCGGGATGCGGGGGTCAACCATGCAAAAACTCAGTTCAACTCGAATTATCTTCTTTGTCATTGTTGGCGCGGCATTGGTCGTCGTCTGTCTGGCGCTGGCGGCGAACTTCATCATAAAGCCGCTGCAGGCCACCCCGACACCTGCGGCTGTGATGGTGACCGGGCAGAATCCGGCTACGCCGGCTGTCGAACTGAAGTCGCCCGCGCCGGTTTTCGCGCCTGGCGTCGATACAAAAGACGGGTTGCCCACTTATGTCTGCGGCGCCGACAGTTTCGGCAGCTACTTCATCCTTCAGCAGATGCAGATGTCCGGCAAGGATGTGGCGCATGGTTTCCATCTGGGCATCGTGCCATTTCTGCTGGATAACAACCCGGCTTATGATGTCACCGAAGAGCAGCGCACCGCGCTGCTGGACAACGGCAAGTGGGACTGCCTGCTCACCACGCTGGACTCGGTCGCCCTGACCAGCCCTGGCATTATTACAGCCATCATCGACGAGAGTGCCGGAGCCGACCAGTTGTGGGCGCGCAACATCAAAACAATCAACGACCTGAAGAGCAAACGCATCGCCTTCTCGCGCGGGAGTGTGGGCGAGTACTTTGTGTACTACACGTTGTCCATCGCGCGCCTGAACCCGCGCATCGACGTCACGCTTGTGCCGCAGGATACCGTCGCCGAGGCCGTGAAGGCGTTCAACGACGGCAAGGCCGATGCCGTGTCGGGCTGGGAGCCGGATATCTATGACGCCAAGAAGGGCGGCGGCGTCGCATTACTCAGTTCAAGCCAGATGCGCATCATACTCGACGTCATCGTCACGTCGCGCCAGTCCATCAGCAAGAAGGCTGACCTGGTGCAGAAGTTCACGGACGCGTGGTTTGACACGCTGAAGGCGCAGGAGGAAAACCTCGACAGCGCCGCGGCGCAGATAGCCAAATGGGGCCACAACGACTGGTCGGCAATCTCTGTGGCCAATGCCAGCGCCGACTTGAAAGGCGCATTGCAGAGCCTGGCGCAGGCTGACCTGGGCGCAAACGCCTTTGTGATGCGAGACACCGGTCCGCTGGTCAATCGTCTGAATATCGCCCGGCGTGTGTGGGCGGCCTCGGGTGCGCAGGTGCCGGCCGATAACGTCGCCGACCTGGTCAACCCCGGGTTCGTCACGCGCTCGGCGTCGCAGGCCAGCCTGCAGGCCAACGGCAAGCCGGTCAACGACACATTCTCCCTCTCGTCGAAACTCGACCTGAGCGGCGTGAACACCAATGACGCGGCTACGCTGGCCGTGCTGCCTTGCCGCAGATTCTCCTTCGTGCCGGAATCCACGGCACTCACCATTGAGTCGCGCCGGATTCTGGATGATTGCGTCGTGCCGACGCTGCAGCAGAGCGTGGGATTATTCCTGCGCGTGAAAGGCTCCGCGGCCTGGCCAGGGCCGAAAGGCACCTACACGAAGGACGACATCCTGAAGATTGCGCAGGGCCGCGCGCAATCCGTTGTGGACTACTTGGTGTCGCAGGGCATCGACCGCAGCCGGTTCATCGTTGAAAGCACCCTGCCGCCGCAATCCCACTGGGAGACCGATAACGCCGACCTGCAGGCGGAAGATCGCTATGTCGAGATGACGCTGTTGACAGTCGGACGTTAGGCAGGATGGACAGGTTCCCCTGTCTGCTTAC